>CAZYDY010000137.1:0-5742 GCA_964646245.1 uncultured Sphaerobacteraceae bacterium | reverse complement strand
AGCAATCGCACAATCTCCGCGCTCCTGTCACTCACACGCGTCACTACCACACGTCCATGATGCGCGGCGTCGCGGAGTTCAACGTCGTCCATTTCAGGAATCGTCAAATCGGGCGAAGGAATCGGGTCGCCGTGTGGATCGAACTCGGGGAAGCCGAGCGCAGCGGCGATCAATGCCTCGAGGTCTTCCGAAACGTGGTGCTCCAGCCGATCGGCTTCAGCATGGACTGCGTCCAGATCCATTCCGAGGGTCTTGGCCAGAAAGAGTTCCAGCAGCCGGTGATGGCGAATGACTTCCAGCGCGACGGCTGTGCCGGTTGGAGTGAGATGTACACCCTTGTACGGCTCCAATACGAGCAACTTGAGCTCATGGAGCCGTTTCTGCATATTCGTAATGCTCGCTCCGGAGTACCCGAGTTCTTCTGCGAGCTGCTGGTTTGTAACTGGTTCGCCATTGACCTGAAGGGTATAGATCGCCTTCAGGTAGTCCTCCATGGCCGGAGTTATCCGGGGATCACTGGAGGGTGAATGTGGCTGCGAAGAGTCGGCCATAGACTAGAGGTCGAATGGCAGGTCTGGCATCTGGAGCATTCCCTTGCGTCCCTTTTTGCCCTTCTTTCCCTTGCCACCCTTACCCATATTGCCGAGTTGACCCATCATCTGCTGCATCTGTTTGAACTGTTGCAGCATGCGGCCAACCTCCTGTCGCTCTACACCAGCGCCTGAAGCGATGCGTCGCCGACGGGAGTGGCTGATCTTTTCGGGGTTGCGGCGTTCCCATGGGGTCATGCTATAGATAATTGCTTCGAATTGCTTGTAGGCGTCATCGCTAATCGTCTGTTTGGATTCACGAAGCTGCTGACCGATTCCCGGGATCATTTCGACGAGCTGGCTAAGCGGCCCCATTTTCTTGATGGATTGCAGTTGATTCAGGAAATCTTCCAGATCGAACTGACCCTTCATCATCCGGTTCGCCATTTCCTCGGCGTCTTCTTCTGTGGTTTGCTCCTGGGCACGCTCAATGAGGCTGAGGACATCACCCATACCAAGAATTCGGCCTGCGAGGCGGTCTGGATAGAACGGCTCGAGGGCGTCCATCTTCTCACCTGTACCAATGAACTTGATCGGTACACCGGTGACGGAACGGATACTAAGGGCCGCACCACCGCGGGCGTCGCCATCCATCTTGGTGAGTACGAGGCCAGAAACACCCAGGCGTTCGTGGAACGTTTCCGCCACGCCCACTGCTTCCTGACCGGTCATTGCGTCTGCTACCAGCAGGATCTCCGTTGGATCGACGGCGTTTTTGATCTCAACCAGCTCTTGCATCAGCGGTTCGTCGATCTGCAAGCGACCAGCGGTATCGATGATGATGGGGTTATGGCCCCGCTGTTCGGCAAACTTCATCGCATTTTTCGCGATGTTCAACGGTGTATTGTCTGTACCCTCGTCATAGACGGGAATATCGATTTGCTTGCCCAGCGTCTGCAGCTGCTTCACAGCAGCTGGCCGTTGAACGTCGGCCGCAACCAGGAGCGGGTTTCGCCCTTCCTTGCGCATGTGGAGGGCAATCTTGCCGGAGTGGGTGGTTTTACCGGAACCCTGGAGGCCAACCATCATCAAGACCTGAGGACCGCGGCTCGGCATCTGAAGCGGAACGCGCTCCTCACCGAGGATACGCTGCAGTTCTTCATTGACGATCGCAATAACGGATTGCCCCGGGGTGAGGCTTTGCATGACCTCTTCGCCCTGGGCGCGCTCCTTTACAGCGGCCACGAAGTCCTTCGTGACCTTGAAGTTGACGTCCGCTTCGAGCAGTGCCCGGCGGACATCGCGCATCGCGTCGTCGATATCCTTGTCGGTAAGTTTGGAGCTCCGACCGAGCTTGCTAAACGTCTGGTTTAAGCGATCAGATAGTGTCTCAAACATTGGCTAGAATCCTTCTCCTTCGCCGAAGAACAGGGAATCGACGTAGGTGTCTGGCTGGAACTCGGCCATATCGCTGCTCTTCTCACCCGTTCCGATATAGGTGATGGGTGTACCAAGCTCTTTTGCCACGCTGAACGCGATACCGCCGCGGGCGGTGCCATCGAGCTTGGAGATGAAGATGTCTGTAACATCAGCGCTCTTGGTGAACTCGGCGGCCTGCACCAATCCGTTCTGTCCGGTGGTGGCATCGATGACCAGTACAACTTCCTGCGGAGCTTCTGGCACGGTTTTTTGGATGATCTTCTTGATCTTGTTGAGCTCCGCCATCAGGTTAAATTTGGTGTGAAGGCGGCCGGCTGTATCGATAATCAATACGTCCATATTCCGATTGTGCGCCGCCTGCATCGCATCGAAGACGACCGCACCGGGATCGGCATTCGGTTGATGCGCGACTACAGGAACATTGAGCCGATCACCCCATATTTTGAGTTGATCGATTGCTGCGGCCCGGAAGGTATCGCCTGCGGCCAGCATGACGTTACGGCCGAACTTCTGGTGGTATTCCACCAGCTTCGCAATACCGGTCGTTTTGCCGGTGCCATTAACGCCCACCACGAGGATCACCCACGGGGTACCGCGTTGCAGGATTTTCACCTTGCGATTGCGGGTGGCAAGTTCCAGCAGTTGTGTCATTTCAAGACGGAGCACTTCGCGTGCGTCCGCCGGGTTGGTGATGCGTTCATCACGCACCTTGGTACGAAGCTCTTCGACGAGTTGTTGGCTGACATCCCAACCGACATCGGCCTGGATGAGCAGCATCTCAAGATCTTCCCAGAGCTCTTCGTCGAGCTCTCCGCGATCAAAGAGCTTCGTGATCTCACTGAACACGCCGCGACGGGTCTTCTCCAGACCCTTTTCGATCTGGGCATCCGGTTCAGTATTACGACGGAATAATCGGCGAAAAACCAATTCAGGGTCTCCTGGTTGAATGCGATGACGGGTTCGCCGGGTGCCATGATGGTAGTTCGAAGGTGGGCAACCCAAAAAGAGCCGAAGCCGGCCATGTTTTGTGCGCTTAAGTATACCGCGCACCACAATGCAACACCCGGCCTCGCCGGTGGCGAAGTCGGGTGCTGTTAAGGACCATTGTCGATATGGAAGTGAATCAGGCTGCAGTCCTGATGGATGCCAACGATCGTGCTACCTGTATGCGACGTGTCGCCCGGCGATTAGATCGGTGTCCGAGGCCACCCAGCAGGGCCACCAGTTCATCATCGATCACCGCCCATTGGTCGTGCACGGCGAGGTAATCGTCAACAGTGGCGGTACCCATGTAGAAATCTTCAAACGCGAATCCCATCTCTCCTACGGCACCAGCCCATTCGAGATAGACGGACTTCAGGTCGGCGAGATCCGGTGTAAACGCAATCTCGGCTGCCTGGTCCGGATACACCTGCCATTCGTAGGCGATGTTCACGAGAGCCGCGAATGCATCCTCTACCTCTCGATCCGACGCTGTTTCATCCGCCGCAAGCTCCAGGTGCTCGAAGAACGCATCGTAGCTGGTAAGGAAGGTGGAGCGATGTTCTATGACGGCGTCAACCGGATCTCCGGTGGTAGTTTGATTTGACGAGGATCGTGAGCTGCGAGAATTCGTGGTTTGGGTAGTTGAGCCACGGCTCGTACGAGATGACGTTGACGGCGTGGAGGCGACGCGCTCGGCAGCGAGGGCGACGATGTCACTTTCTTCGCTGAACAGGAACGGAGGTATGCCATCTATCAAGATGGCCTGCGCTTGCTCGTAAACCTGTTGGAATGTATCCGTTGGGGCAGCCAACGTCACGATTAGATCGTGATCGCCATAGGCGTCCAACTGGTACTCGTAATACCCCAACACACCGGCATCGAACGCTACCCAGCCGCCATCCTCGTAGGTATCTGCACCCAGTTCCTCGGTATCTGGCATTACGGCAGTGAACATTCCAACTGCGTTAGCAACGAAATCCGTCGCTTCGCCAGAAGAATGGGGCCAAAAAATGAGATCGAACTGACCGCCCTCGACAGCAAAGTGAAAATGTTCGCTGCCATCGGCCTCATCGATGTGCTGATTGACCATTTCCAACTCGGTTTCGGCGAGATCAACCTCGCCACCGGTCAGTTCTGATGTCAGGGTCGAGGAGCGTTGCCCCCGACGTTGTGCCAATGCCTGGTTGCTGATAAGTGCCATGCCGGCGGATGCGCCGAGAAAGAATGATCGACGGTTCATATCAACTTCTCCTGGTTGGTGCCATTATAACCGATCGGTTAAGTAACGATACTGAGGCAGCAAGAGTTCCCCACGCAGCCTGTTTAGTTGATCGCAAGCGACTTAATGTCTTCGATCGTCCATGTGAGGGGGTAGTAATCTCCGTCTGCCTGCACCCCATCCCAGAAGTCGCCGTAGACGGTTGCGATATCCTCTGGCGTGGCGAAGATTTCGGTCATGATCGCCGGGCCATTGTCATTCATGTAGACATCGCGGATCACGATCACCGGGTCGCCATACCTGGTTTCGAACTGAAGGATCACACTTCCTGTGGTGTCATCGAAGTACGAATCAACCACCGTGAATACGAATCCGGATTGCGCCTCGCGTTCCTGATATTCGTCGGAGAGCCATGCTTCTACCCAGTCCTCAGGGGCGCGGTCCGCATCGAGAATCCTGATTTTTGTCATTCCCCGGCGATCAGGTGTTTCAAGAACCACCATCGCGCTTGTTTCTGTTATTACGATGGCATCGGAGCGGTTGAAAGTGAAGCCCCAAAGATCTCCGTCCCAACCTAGCGAAATGTTTCTGTCAGTGCTTTGCCACGCTGTTTCGGAGACCAGTCCTTCGTCTTCCCAGGTTTGCACAGTTGTGCCTTGCCTGGAGATGTCTTCAGCCTGATAGTCACTGTTCCCTGCGGCAATGGCCGTAATGAGACTGACATTCGCATCCGGCAGAGCAGAGGCAGCATCGATGGTCACATAGTCCTGTATCCAGGAAATATCATTTGCGAACGCTGACCCGTCTCCGTTCACGATTACAGCCAGGTGCATTCCTCCCACACGATTCGCCTGGAGGTTCACATAGTAGTAATCGCGGTAATCAAGATAATGTGAGGCGCTGTACACACCCCATGAATCCTCTGGCCCTTGCTCGCCGCCCAACCATTCCATAAACGAGACGGTTGCGGATTTGGAATCCTCCCAGCTCTTAACGTATTCAGATGGGAGCTGCGACTCATCGTCGATGAAGAAGATGTCAATGAAGGATGTGCCACGAAGTATGGTGATGGCTTCGATAGTCACCTCTCCGTCGCGCGAAACGAGTTGGTTGTCCAGAACCGCGCCGCTCGACGTATCGATCCGGACGACCGCGCCGGAAATCTCTGATTCGACAACTTCAACGGTTTCCGCCTTTCGTGCTGTTCGACTGGTCTCTGAAACCGGGGTGGTTTCCTTCTGGGCCTGATGTGCAGTCGCTGGTGATATCGGTACTACGAGGGAGGTAAGAATAATCACCGCGGCGAGGAGGCACCGAAAATTGGCTCTCATGAGGCTACTCCTTTCGGTGCCGATTGGCACTTTGTACATCGAGGGATTCGATGTCTTCAATCGTCCAGGTGAGGGGGTAGTAATCTCCGTCGGACTGCACACTGTCCCAGAACGCGGCGTAAACACCTGCTATGTCTTCGGGTGCAGCTGAAATCTCGGTGATTATCGTTACTCCGCTGGCGTTGACGTAAACATCAAAAATCACGACAACGGGGTGATCGAAGGCGGTGTAGAAGAG
>CAZYDY010000136.1:0-5767 GCA_964646245.1 uncultured Sphaerobacteraceae bacterium | reverse complement strand
CCGAGCAGGTTCTGGCGGAAGCGGCCCTGCTTGCCCTTCAGCATGTCGCTGAGGCTCTTGAGCTTGTGCTTGCCGGATCCGGAAACCACGCGGCCACGGCGGCCGTTATCGATGAGCGCGTCGACAGATTCCTGCAACATGCGCTTTTCGTTACGCACGATGATCTCTGGCGCACCGAGTTCAAGCAGTCGCTTGAGGCGGTTGTTGCGGTTGATCACGCGGCGATAGAGATCGTTGAGGTCCGAGGTTGCGAAGCGGCCACCATCGAGCTGCACCATTGGGCGGAGCTCCGGCGGAATAACCGGCAGTGTGGTGAAGATCATCCACTCCGGGCGGTTGCCACTCTTGCGCAGGGCTTCCACGACGCGAAGTCGCTTGGTGGCCTTGCGGCGCTTGTTCTCGGACGTTGCCTGCATATCCTGGCGGAGTTCGATGGCGAGTTGATCCAGATCAACCTTGTTGGTGATCAGGTCGAACACAGCCTCGGCACCCATGCCAGCCTTGAATACGCCTGGCGGCAGGATTTCGGTGAGTTCGCGGAATTCGGCTTCAGTCAGGATTTCGCGCTCAACGAGGCGAGTGACCGAGCGCAGAATTTCATCGCGCTGCTCTTCTTCCTCACGAACCTTTTCTTCCGCATCAGCCTGGATCTTCTTGATCTCCTGGTTGGCTTCATGCGTGATCATGTCGGTTTCGGCACCGGACATGGCATCGCCACCGGAGCGAAGCTGATCGGCCTCGTCACGGATTTCCTGCTGTCGCTCTTCATAGCGATCGTTGAGCTTGGTGAGATCTTCTTCATTGACCACAGTGTTCTTGCGAACAATGATCTTGCGTTCCCACTTGATCTGCTTCTCGGCAGGCTGATCGCCCATTGCCTTGAGTTCTGCCGAGATCTCGTCGTAGCTCTGCTTGAGCTCTTCGAGCTTCTCCTGCATCTCGAGTTCGAAGCGCTCGACAAGCCCGCCGGTACCTTCTTCGAGGTTCTCGGCCTGTGCCTGTGTATCCTGGCGAATCTTCAGGATTCGCTCTTCGGCTTCCTGCTCGATCTCAGCGATGGTTTCATCGGAGAGTTCGCGGATTTCCTCGATGGTGCGGTCTCGCGCCTCGATATCCACGTCGGTGACGAGATAGCTGGCGAAGTAGAGCACACGCTCGAGATTGCGCGGGGTGATGTCCATGAGCAGGCCGAGTCGGCTCGGGGTGCCCTTGACGTACCAAATGTGTGCAACCGGTGCGGCCAGGTCGATGTGACCCATGCGATCGCGGCGAACCTTGGAACGCGTGACTTCCACACCACACTTGTCGCAGATGGTTCCTGCGTGGCGGATGCGCTTGTACTTACCGCAGTAGCACTCCCAGTCCCGTGTGGGGCCGAAAATGCGTTCGCAGAAGAGACCACCATGCTCGGGCTTGAGCGTACGGTAGTTGATGGTCTCCGGCTTTACGACCTCACCGCGAGACCATCCACGGATGTCCTCCGGTGAGGCGAGACGGATGCGGATGGCGTCAAAATCGTTGACGTCCAGCACCTGATTGTTTCTGTCGCGGTCGTTCCGGGAGAATCCGGACCGAGTCGGTTCCATTGCTGTGGTCGCGACACCAGATCTGTTTGTTGTTTCCATGTTTCCTCCAGCGTCAGCCACTGTTACTCAGCGCCCTTCTCGAAGCCGCTCAAGTTGATGCGGTCCAGGTTGGTGAGAAGATCGCGTGAGCTTTCCTCGTTGATATCCACGGTCTGGTCATCTTCATTGATGACATCGATGGAGAGACCAAGGCTGCGAAGTTCCTTGACGAGTACCTTGAACGATTCCGGCACGCCGGCTTCGCCAATAGGTTCGCCCTTCACGATGCTTTCGTAGGTCTTTACGCGGCCGACGATATCGTCGGACTTGACGGTGAGCATCTCTTGCAAGATATGTGCAGCACCGTAGGCTTCGAGCGCCCAGACTTCCATCTCACCGAATCGCTGACCACCGAACTGTGCCTTACCACCAAGCGGCTGCTGGGTAACGAGGCTGTACGGACCAGTGGAGCGAGCGTGAATCTTGTCTTCAACAAGGTGAGCAAGCTTCAGCATGTATGTGATACCGACGGTAACCGGGCGATCGAATTTCTCGCCTGTGCGGCCATCGTAGAGATCGACCTTGCCATCTTCTGGCAGGCCGGCCTCACGCAGGGCCTCGCGGATATCGACTTCCTCAGCACCATCGAATACCGGGGTTGCGACCTTGTAGCCCATCGTATGGGCGGCCCAACCAAGGTGGGTCTCCAGGATCTGGCCAAGGTTCATGCGGCTCGGTACGCCGATTGGGTTGAGAATGATATCCACCGGTGTTCCGTCTGGCAGGTACGGCATGTCTTCCATTGGAAGAATGCGGCTGATAACACCCTTGTTACCGTGACGGCCAGCCATCTTGTCGCCTTCGGAGATCTTGCGCTTCTGCGCGATCATTACGCGCACACTCTGGTTCACACCAGATGGAAGCTCGTGATCCTCTTCGGCATCGCGGCTGAACTGCTTGACGTCGATCACCTTGCCGTGCACACCGTGTGGTACGCGGAGGCTGGTGTCCTTCACCTCGCGGGCCTTCTCACCGAAGATGGCGCGGAGCAGTCGCTCCTCGGCACTCAGTTCGGTTTCACCACGCGGGGTGACCTTACCGACGAGGATGTCGTTCGGATGCACTTCTGCACCGATGCGAATGATGCCGTCCTCGTCGAGGTTGGCGAGGCTATCCTCACCGACATTCGGAATGTCTCGAGTGATTTCTTCCGGGCCCAGCTTGGTATCGCGGGCTTCGGCTTCGTGCTTCTCGATATGAATACTGGTGTAGACGTCGTCTCGAACCAGTCGCTCGCTGAGCAGGATGGCGTCTTCGAAGTTGCCACCTTCCCAGGTCATGTACGCCACCACCACGTTCTGGCCGAGCGCGAGCTCGCCCTCTTCCGTGGAGCTGGAGTCTGCAATCACCTGGCGTGCAAGTACGCGATCGCCAGCGTGAACGATTGGGCGCTGGTTGATTGTGGTGTCCTGGTTACTACGAACGAACTTGCGAAGTGAGTAGACATGGTCGTAGCCATCGTCGCTTCTCACAATAATTCGCTCACCGGATGCCGCGATAACGGTTCCGGGCTCCTGGGCCACAATCACCTGACCGGAGTCACGTGCAACGAAGTACTCGACGCCGGTGCCGATAATCGGGCTCTGCGGTCGCAGAAGCGGAACGGCCTGGCGCTGCATGTTTGCACCCATGAGGGCGCGGTTTGCATCGTCGTGCTCAAGGAACGGGATCAACGCCGTCGCCACAGAGATAACCTGCTTCGGCGAGACGTCCATGTAGTTCACATTGGCAGAAATGACAGTCGGGAAGCTGTGACCACCGGTTACACGGCGGACGACAACCTCATCGGCCACGATGCGGTTTTCTGCATCGAGTTCGGTGTTTGCCTGGGCGATCAACTGATTCTCTTCGCGGTCGGCGGAGAGGTAATCGATGATGTTCGACACAACCGGCTTGATGCGAACGAGCGATGTTTTGGCTGCTGAAATTGCCTTGACATCCTTCTCGCCCAGCGTTGTACCGGCTTCGACAATGACCTTGCCCTTGTCGTCCGTCACGTCTTCCCGGACGATCTGGCCTTCCATTGGAATGACCGGATTGGCGGGATCGAGAACGGAGATCACACGGCGGTACGGGGTTTCAATGAATCCGTACGGATTGATCTTGCCGTAGCTGGCCAGGTAGCCGATGAGGCCGATGTTCGGGCCTTCCGGCGTTTCAATCGGGCAAATACGACCGTAGTGGCTGGGGTGAACGTCGCGGACGTCCATACCGGCGCGGTCGCGGCTGAGTCCACCAGGACCAAGCGCGGAAAGTCGGCGCTTGTGGGTGAGCTCTGCCAGTGGGTTGAGTTGATCCATGAACTGGCTCAACTGCGAGCTTCCGAAGAACTCTCGCACGGCGGCCATAACCGGACGGGTGGTGCTGATGAGTTCCTTCGGCTTGAGGGTCTCGCCAGCCTTTTCCTTTTCCGGGTACATCAGGGTCATGCGTTCGCGGATACCGCGCTCGAGGCGCTGGAAGCCGGTTCGCACGTGCATCTGAATGAGTTCGCCTACCGAGCGAATACGGCGGTTGCCCAGATGATCGATATCATCGATGTGGCCCTTGCCGTTATTGATCTGGATCATCTCGCGGATGATGGCGATGAGATCCTCGGTGCGCAGTGTGCGCTGATCGGTCTTGTTCGCTTCATCTTCACCGTGCAGGCGGGCGTTGAGCTTGTAACGACCGACTGTGGCGAGATCGTAGCGGCGTGGCTCGAAGAACAGGTTCTCCAGCATGTTGGCCGCGTTGTCCTTGGTTGGCGGATCGCCAGGGCGAAGGCGCTTGTACAGCTCGATGAGCGCTTCTTCCTGGGTGCGGGTGCTTTCACGCTCGATGGTGGACTGCATGTACTTGTGGTCTGGATTGGTATCCACACCTTCCACCGCCGAGAGCAGTTCCTCATCGTCGACCATGCCGACGGCACGCATGAGGATGCTTACTGGCATCTTGCGCTTGCGGTCGACCTTAACGGAGAGTACGTCCTTGTTGCTGGTTTCGAATTCGAGCCAGGCACCGCGGTTCGGGATGAGCTTGGCCTTGGCCAGCGGCCGACCGGTGGCGCCATCGATGTCCTTATCGAAGTAGACACCTGGTGAGCGCACAAGCTGGGAGACGACCACACGCTCGGCACCGTTAATGATGAAGGTGCCGTCGCTGGTCATCATCGGGAAATCGCCGAGGAAGATATCTTCATCGGTTTCCACGCGGATTTCGCCGTGCTCGGAGACGGATTCGAGTGTTGCACTCACGCGCAGCGGAGCACTAAAGGTAAGATCACGCTCGCGGCAGAAGACTTCTGCAACGCGCTGATCCTTTTCGGCGCGCTCTTTCTCGGGTCCGTCCGGCATTCGTGTGGTGTACGAATCGAACCGGGGTCGGGAGATTGTGAGCTTCAGCTTCTTGTGATGGTCCTCGATCGGAGAGATTTCCTCGAGGAGCTCGCGCAGACCTTCTTCAACGAACCACTGGAATGATTCGAGTTGGATCCGGACGAGATTCGGGATTTCCAGTGCGAGTGGAATCTGAGAATATGACTTGCGGTTGATACCTACGTTGGATTCGACCTGCATGATTGCAGGGTCGGACACCAGCGATGAAGTCCGCAGATCTGGTTGGACAGCCATTCACCGTTCCTTTCATGCCGCTGTCAACGAATTGACAAGGGTCATGAGATTGCGGGCATGCGAGGAGAGATCGCACCCCCGGAGGGCTATGAAATTAGGAATAATCGGTGAGAGCTATGTGATGCTGTATCAGGGAGTAACAACTCGTTCGTTCTGTGGACCACGCCGAGAAAGGAGGCACAATGCTCCCCTCCCAAAATCCCTGTCGTTTTTTCGTGGTACACTCGCCGCAACGTGTCGCCCAGTCCATATACTCTCCGCGTGTTGTCCGGATGCCTTGATGTGCATCGCGGCTAATACGCGAACCTGAATGATACGGCATGTCCGTACTCTTGTCAAGGCTGCGGCGGTGTGCTTCTCCTCAGTGAGCCCAACAAGGTGCCACTGGCGTCATTCGTGCCCCGATCTCGAGGAATCAGGTCTGCACCCCAGCCAGAACAGCCCGATGGCGTCCGGAAACCGTGCAGCGCCGATACCTGTCGGAACACCCTCTCACGTGCGCGCATGTTATTTAGGGAAAGCCGACCACTC
>CAZYDY010000135.1:0-5795 GCA_964646245.1 uncultured Sphaerobacteraceae bacterium | reverse complement strand
GCGATCTGCGTATAATAATGTACGTACATAGCTATCGATGGACAGGAGGTCACAGTTGTCCGACTCCACCATGAGTATTTCCACAGCCGAAGAAGTCTTCTTTGCCGACCTACGTTTGGCGCCCCGCAGTAAACGAACGTATCGCCAGGGCGTCCGCAAGTTTATCCAGCACCTTGCCAAGAACGAAGGAATCGACCCTGAATCGACTCCCGTTTCAAATATCGAGGTGCACCACATCACCGACTTCGCGGCGCTCATCATGCCGGAAGACATTCGCACCCCTGAAGAAGTAAGCGCCATGCGCACCGCCCAGAACAACCTGGCCGCAGTACGGAAGTTCTGCGGCTGGTTGAGCGCCTACGATCACCATCCCAACCTGCCAACTGACCGGATTCGCGTCCGGTTGGCCGCCATGATGCCTCGCTTCACCCCTCCTCCACCAGACGTGAAGATCAGTGATCTCGACACGATCGTCGAATACGTACTCAACGGTCCGCGGGAGGAGAAACCATTACTGGAGCTGCGGCGTTTGAAGGTACGGGCCATGATTCTCTTCATGTACCGCACTGGCGTACGTGTAAGCGAGCTCTGTGCGCTACGTCGGCGCGACATAGATCTGGATAATGGCACCGCAAGTATTTACCGGGCAAAAGGCGGCAAAAGCCGCACCGTACACTTCGATGTAGAGACTGCCCGTGTCCTGACCACGTACTGGCAGGCGCGCGGCGACGAAGTTCGCGGATCGGGTACACTCCCTGCGTTTAGCGGACGAGACCGTCACGGGGTTCCCGGCAAGGCGATTAGCCCACGCACTGTGGAACATATCGTTGCCGAGCTCTGTAATGAGATCGGCATAGAGAGCGACGTCACACCGCACAGTTTCCGTCACGGACTCGCCACCGAGCTGGTCCGACGTCGCGTTCGAGAGAGTACGGTCCAAACGATTCTGGGGCATGCCAGCCCTCAAACAACCCGGATTTACGTGCACAAATCCGCTATGGACGTTGCTGATGAATATCAGGAAGCATTCGGTACCTACCGATCACCTGCCGAACAACACGATCTCGAGAAAACCGGTGACTAAAACCCGGTTGCGAACTGTGCTCGTTTCGGTGGGACTTTCGCTTGTAGTCCTTACAGGCTGCTCAACCGGCTCGGCCCCCGAAGCCGAGCGTGGCAAACAGCAGGACGCGCAGCAAGAGAGCATCATTAGCAATATGCAGGCTACCCATACCTGGGACCTCATTAACGGCACGCCAGAATCAACTCCAGACGACACTGAAGAACCCGAATAAACAGAAAGAGGCGCTGGATCGCATTTGATCCGGCGCCTCTGTGTTCGCATTGTATTGAAGGGCTATTCTCCTGGAATCACACCCGGAGCATCGGGGCGTTCACAGGTTCCCTCGCTCTGGCATGTGGATTGGCTGCTCGCGATTGTATTCGCGGCGGCCTCAGCAGTTGCGGTATCTTCCGCACCCTGCACATCAACCACCGTCAGCACTTCACCCTGGGCAAAAATGATTCGGTAGCTCTCCTGTTCGGCGATTCTGCCATCCCGACTGGTGTAGCTGTATGCAACAACAGTGTCGGCGCCATCGACCTCGACACCCTCTATCATTTCCTGATCCGCCAATGGCTGGAAGATTCCATCAGCCTGCTCCACAACCTGTGCTGCTTCCTCCGCTGACGCAAAGGATGTCACAGCGATGGTCACGCGAGGTGCTGCACCTTCTTCACCAAAGGCTACGGTCTGCACCCAGGAACTCTGAAGCCCGGTCAATGCCGATCCTTGTGTCCCGTAAATGGCCTCACCCTCTGTGGCGTTTAGGTAACCAGCCTGGATCAGGGTCCCACCTTCAGTAATCGGCACAACCGCGCCGGGCTGGGCGAGGTCCACAGAAACATCTCCACCCTGCACCTGTTGAATGCGCGCATCCAGCAAGTCGGCCAGGTCTGTGGCAAGTCCGCTATCTGGCTCACTGCCATCCGGGTTATCAACGGCTACACCAGCAACGGTATTGCCACGTACAAAAGTGACATCGGCGGTGCCAATAGTCCGTCCATCGGTTGATTCATAGGTACCAGTCGTGAGCTCGGCGTTCGCTGTACCCATCTCCAGCGCTTCATCGGAGAGGGTCTCCGGCTCATTGCCTTCCAACACCTCAATTCCGGCAGCCGCCTGTTCCTCGGTTTCAAAAAGGTAGACGTAGCTTCGGATCTGTTGACCCGAATCCATATTGGTGTAAACACTCACGTAATGTGCAGTCACACCTGCGACAATTGAGGAATCCGGCACCGGCAGAAATGTTTCACCGCTAAGCTGGAATCCCGTCGGCAAATCCTCCGAAGTGAGGGTCGAAGCCGCAGCCTGTGCCTGAACGTCGGTCGCGTCTGGCAACTGGGCGACGGCACCATGGAGTACCGACATCGTCAGTACTGCCGCCAGCAGGGTGGAGAGAAGAGTGCGAATTCGCATGCTGATCCTTTCAATGAAGCGCGTTGAGATTTTGCTCTTGCAACTATAGCGGTTTATCGACGAGTTTGGTTTCGTTTTGCCTAATCTTGCGGCGTAGCTTCGGGCGGATTCAACAGCCACTCCTCGAACTGCGCCACAAGGTCCTCCCGACGATCACGCCAGTAGCTCCAGTTCTCAAAGAACTGCACCTCCAGATGCTCAGGGGAATTCGGCAGCGATTCCACGATGTCATCTCGCATCAGTTCCAGTGCATCCTTGTTCACCGGCCCAAACGGCTGGCGCCCACTGAAGTTCGCGGTCGGAACTGCACGCGTGGCGTAATTAATGAAACTCATCGCCACATCGGTATTGTCCGATCCGCGCGGGCTTACCCAGGCATCTGCGCTAATCATGCCGCCATTCCACTGTGGATGTACAAGCGACGCTACATCTGGAAGATTCGTGCGAACGGTCCACGAGCTCGCAAGCCCTACCTGACCAGAGCTGACCAGCTCCACGGGCTGCTTGCTGTCCTCATAGAAGATGGTCGCTTCCCGGAGCGATTCCAGCACTGCAAAAGCCCGTTCAACATCCAGCGGGTAAAGCTCGTCCTTGCTTACTCCATCCGCGAGGAGCGCGAACTCTAACGTCCCAACCGGCGAGCGCCGCAGGGCACGCGAACCATCGAACAGGCTGAGATCCCAAAAGTCCGACCAGTTCTGGGGAGGGTTTTCTGCGGTAACGGAGTACACCATTGTCGTGGAATACAACATTGCCCCTACCCCATGCTGCATCATCAGCTCCGGGTAGAGATTGTCGCCATTCACGATGTCGTAATCGATCGCCGCCAGCACGCCCAGGTTACTCAGCTCCAACACCTGGTTGGTTGGCATCAGCACCACATCCCACTGGATATTGCCGCTTTCAACCTGCGACTGAACGCTTTCCACACCTTCGCGACCAAGCGATACGTGCTCGACCACGCAGCCGGTGTCCGCTTCGAAAGCATCGAAGAAGCTGACCGTAAGGTCATCCAAAAACTCGGCCACACCCGCCGTCGCCACGGTCAGGGTTCGCCCCTCCCATCGACCTTCGTCCTGATAACCCGCCACCGGTGAAGCCACTGGCTCCTGCGTTGGCGTGGGAGGTGCCTGCGTGGGAATCACGGTAGCCGTAGGGTCGGGTACATCGGGATCGTCGTCCGAACCGCATGCTACCAAAGCAAGCGGTAAGGATAAGCCGGCAAGCGTTGCCGATCTTCGTGTAAGCCGTGAAGGAGAGTCGTTCATCAATTCGATCCCGCTATGCCAAATACGTACCAATCATCAAGAGATTCTAAACGAAAACCGTACCGCATCTGGTACCATGCCCGTAGATTGCTGCACCGCCACGGGTACGGGACGCCCCGGTTTACCTGTGCTCGGATTTTTGGCAGCATGACCGTGATGGTACCAGCGGAGGGTATGCATGGACACCTACAACATTTATATGGACGAGCTTCCAACAGGGGAAGAGTTCGATGGGGACGAAATGGTTGAGGTGGAGTTCCGCGTGGTGCCAGGAAGTGACGACGATGGCGACCCCGAAAACAACGCTGTCATTGCCGGGCTGGATCTGGTAGACCTTATCAATTTCCGCGACGCTGTTCAGCAGGAAATCGATAACTATGCCCTCACTGCTCTGGAACGCGAAGCAATGGACGAAGCTTCCCAAAGCGAATCCAGCTAATCGCATACGTTGACGGAGCAAATCCAATATCGTAATGTTTGTGGCGGTGACAGATTTCTGTCGCCGCCACTTTCGTTTGATCCATCGCAGTGCGAACGATGCGATTCCACCAGGAGCCAGGGACTTTGACCGATTAGCTGCACATGAGCCGCATACACTGCCGCTCATGATCGTGACCCACGAACTGCCGCACCACCAGCGGCGTATTCACGAGAATGTGCATGCTAACAATTTCCAATGTTTCCGTTCGCCTCGGCGACCTTCTCCTCTTCGATAACGTTCATCTCAATATCAATATCGGCGATCGCATCGGGCTTGTAGGCCCAAATGGATCCGGTAAATCGACCCTCCTCCGGGTAATCACCGGTGAAATCCGTCCCGATACCGGCAGCACTGCCTCTGCGCCCGGTGTCCGCATCGGATACCTGCGCCAGGGCTTTGCCGATATCCCGGAAGGAACACTGGCCGATGTGCTTGATATTCCGACTGACGGACTTTTCTCTGCCAACCGGGCTCTGGATGCTGCAACCAATGCATTCAGCGACCCAACTGCTGATCTCGAGTTAGTCGGCGAACATTTCCAAGAGGCAACCGACCGCTTCGAAGCCCTTGGCGGATATCAGCTCGTCGCCGAAACAGAAGCCCTGCTCGATCAGTTCGGCCTTGGCGACATGCCGTTGGATCGCCAGGTCTCGGAACTCAGCGGTGGCCAGAAAACGAGGGCGGGACTCGCTGCCCTCCTCGCCGCTCGCCCGGATCTGCTCATACTGGACGAACCCACAAATCATCTCGATGCGTCAGCGCTGGAATGGTTGCAACAGTTCCTGCTCACCTATCAGGGTGCATTCGTTCTGGTGAGCCACGACCGCGCATTCCTCGATGACACGGTCACCCAGATCGTCGCCATCGACCCAAGAACAAAGTCCGTTCGCACATACGCTGGCAACTACAGCGACTACATGTCAGAACGGGAGCACGAAGCATCCGAGGCTGAAGCAGCCTGGCATCGCCAGCAAGTTGAAGTAGCCAAAATGCAAAAAGACATTCGGGCAGCCGAGCAAAAATCCCGCAACATTGAGAACAACACAATCGACTTCGCCATTCGCAAGAAAGCGGCGAAGATCGCCAGGCCGGCCGTAGTGCGTAAAAGAAAGCTGGAACGCCTGCTCGACGGCGAGGACGCAGCTGAACGCCCGGAGCGAAGCTGGGGCATGAGCCTGGATTTCGGAGAGCCCGAAGCCGGCGCTCGCGATGTGGTGATGTTGGACGATGTCGCCGTCTCTTACGACGATTCACCGGTACTGGAGAACGTCTCACTCATCGTGCGAAATGGCGAACGCATCGCGATCACAGGAGACAATGGCAGTGGCAAAACAACACTTCTCAAGGTGATCACCGGCGAGCTCGAGCCGATTTCTGGCTCTGTGCGCTATGGCCCGGGCGTGAAAGTCGGTTACTTCAGCCAGGAGCAGGAAACGCTGGACCCTCAGCTAACCGTATTGGAACAGGCTGGCAAAATCGTCAGCATCAGCGAGACCGATCTCCGTAACGAACTCCACAAATTTCTCTTCGGCGGGGAAACCGTGCACAAGCGCATAGCCGACTTAAG
>CAZYDY010000134.1:0-5797 GCA_964646245.1 uncultured Sphaerobacteraceae bacterium | reverse complement strand
CTGTACCAACAGCGTTGTCAGACGGAATGTCCGGCCGTGCGGTCATACCGAGCGCGAACCCGACGGTCTCCTCACCGTCTATGGCGAGAACGAGTCCATTGGGATCGAAGTGCGGATCCAGCACGTAATCAAGGAGCAATCGCTGCTCACTAATCGGATCGGCGGTCATGGTGCTGTTCCACAGTGCGACCAGCTTTGAGAGGTCACCTCGTGCAAACGATCGTAATTGGATAGTCATGCCAGTATTAGAGGCCTTCCCGATGCGTATAGTTAATGAGGGGGTGAACGCAGAGCCCGAGCTCATCGGCCCGGGCTCACGTTGAAAGTCACGCAACTCTCTCGCGTAACTCTTGTCTTTAGTTACCGGATTCGGCAAGCATTTCTTCGAACTCGGCGCGAATCTCGTCACCACCACGCTCACGCCACTGCTGGCGTGCTTCTTCCAGTTTCTCGATACCGGCGCGGCCTGTGACCACTTCCGTGTACATATCGGTCATGAGCTGGGAGAGAGTGGCACCGTACTCGCCCTGGGCTGGCGAGAAGAGCGAGGCTGCCGGGTTGGCGACTGCCACCTTTGCCATCTCTTCGTTGTGCTTCTGGGCGGCAATGGTCTCTTCCGGGGCACCCGGGTAGTAGAAGTAGTTCTCGCTGAGGAACGGGTACACCAGCGCACCCTGCTCGGCTCGACCCTGGTCGGTGAGGGCGAATCCGCCATCGTCCGTTGTTTCAGAGTGCACACCCTCAAGGCCGTAGCGGAGGAAGGTGCTTTCCTCACTGCCAAACGGAGCGTACATGTAGTCCAGGACGCGCAGCAGTGTATCAATGCGCTCTTCGTCGCCAGCAATCGCACCCGGAAGCGCGTTGTAGCCGAAGATACCGGTTGTCTGGTACGTGACACCAGTACCACCATCAGCACCCGGCATAATGAGCGGCTCGTACTCAGCGTCAGCCACAGCATCCTTAACGGTAGTGCGGAATCCGGTATTGCCGAACACGGCAGCGAAGCCGTTGGTGGCCATACCAACCTGGCCCGCCTGAACCATCTCGGTCGACATGGCGACGTCAATGGTGGCGGAATCCGGATGATAGGCACCGTCTTCCCAAAGCTGCATGCACATTTCCAGTGCAGCCTGGTACTCATCAGTTTCGTGGGCAGCCGTCAACGTACCATCGTCGTTCAGGCGCCAGCCGTAAGGAACCTTGAACATCTGGTTGACGAGGAAGTTGTTCCAGTTACCACCATACGGGGCAAAGCCCCAGGTATCGCGCTCGTTACCGTTGCCGTCCGGATCTTCCGTGGAAACGCCCACCAGGTAGTTGTGAACATCCTCGCGGTTCGAGAGTGGCTCGGTTCCGAGGACACTGCCCCAGTCCTTACGCCAGAAGGTAACGTCGTTATTGCGGAGTACCGGCTTCGGCACACCCCAGATCTTGCCTTCGAAGCGAGTGGCTTCCCAGAGGTAGTCCTCCAGGGCACCGAGATTCGGGTAATCCTTAATCTGACCGGATTCCACGATCTCGGTCATATCAAGGAAGGCACCCTGGCGAAGGCCGTCGTAAATAATCGGGCGGGAAGCGCCAGGCAGCAGGAAGAAGAAGTCCGGCAGGTCGCCACCGGCGAGCGTGGTCGCAATACGCTCGTTGTAGGTGTCAATCGGCACCATGTCTGCTTCCCAGGTAACACCCAGGCGCGTCTCAAGTTCCTGCCAGTACTGGTTCTCATCACGACCAGGCACCGGTGGGCGGTACGAAAGTGTCAGCATCTTCACGGTGCTGCCATCGCCTGGTACTTCGTCAACCGATTTGAACGGCTCAGGGTAAGCGGTGTACGCGTTCGGCACACCTTCCACCGACGAAACGATGGTGGTCTCACCACCAGCCGGGCTTGCTTCCGGCGTCTGGGCGAAGGCATCTCGCACCAGCGGGAAGGTAAGGGCAGATCCTGTCAGGACTGAAGCGCCCTGCACAAAAGAGCGTCGATTTAATGGTTTCCGGCGAATAGGTTTCATCCGTATCCCTTTCTCACATGTGCCACTGGCATCGCATCCGTATGCAATCGTCAGTGGACAACAAACGTGCCCCTATCATGCCACAGGGGCGATTCAAGGCAACACCATTATGACCAGTTCCTAACGGCCACCTTTCGCAATTACTACGTGCCCATCTTCAGCCCTCGCAAGGATAAACATGAGCGTGCTGAGGCGGTTCAGGTAACGAATAATCTCGGCATTTATCGCGTTTCCGGATTCCGCCAGCCGCACTGCAGCCCGCTCCGTACGTCGAACCACAGTCCGCGAAACATCCAGCGCCGCGCCGGGTGTCGTTTCTCCCGGAACAACGAACTCTCGCGGAAGCTCAACACTCTCCTGAACCTTGGCAATCGCTTCCTCAAGCCAGTCAACTCGCTCTGCCTCAAACACCATCGCGTCCGGCCTGGTGGCGTCGGTAAAAGCGAGCTCGGCCATAATCTGGTACAGGTCTCGCTGCACGGTAAGCAGCATCCCGGCGGCACCCTCCCACGTTGAAAGGCTCCGTGAGAACCCAATGCTGCTGGTAGACTCATCAAGCTCACCGAGGAGTTCAATGCGCGGGTCATCCTTCGTCACCCGCTCTCCAAGCAAGTCGGTTTGGCCCTGGTCACCCCGGGCGGTATAGATCTTCATTCCGTGTTCATCTCCATTCGGTATCATTAGGTGCATTGGCCAATACAGGCCCGTACGAACGCAGCACAATCACCCCAGGGACGGTTTATTTATGGATGCAATCGGGATTCAGCAAGCACCTTCACCCTCCGAGTTCGCTGATCGGCCAGTTCGCCTGGCGCTGATCGGTACAGGCTTCGGATCGCAGGTGCACCTTCCCGCGATTGCACACGTTGATCATACCGAGTTGGTCGCCATTTGTTCGCGCCGGCAAGACCGCGTAGATGTCATCGCTGCCCGGCACGGCATTCCCAGCGCAAGTACAGACTGGCGCGATGTCGTGAACGACCCGGGCGTGGATGCCGTGATCGTCGCCACCCCACCCTACCTGCACCATCAAATGGTGATCGCAGCACTGGAAGCCGGTAAACACGTACTTTGCGAGAAGCCGCTTGCCCGGAACCTGGCGGAAACACGGGACATGGCACGACTCGCGAAGCAGGCCGGCGTGGTAGCAATGGTGGATCACCAGTATCGCTACCTGCCGATTCGCCGCCGCGTCAAGGAATTGCTTGATGAGGGCTACATCGGCACCCCGCACGCGCTGAACATGATCGTGTTCAACAGCCAACTCGCCGATCCCGAGGAAACGCGCTTCAACTGGCTCATGGAGCAGGACAAATCCGGAGGCATGCTTCGGGCAATTGGCAGTCACTATATCGACACCATGCGATGGTGGATGGGTGATATCAATGCCGTGGCTGGTACAACAGGCACGATGGTGCCGAAGCGACGCCTGCCAGACAGCACCCTCACCGCAACAGTGGATGCGGACGATAACTTTGCGTTCATGGTGCAGTTCAAGAATGGCGCTATTGGGTCCGTACATTTCAGCTCAACGGCGCCAGTGGATGCTGGCGAAAGCACAACCATCACCGGCTCCGAAGGCATGCTGATTCTGGAAGCCGATGCCGAACTCTTCGGCGCACGCAAACGCGATGTCCACCTCCGCGAACTTGCGATTCCAGATCGCCTCAATCCCAAACTGCCAGAGTTCAGCCATCATCTCACCCGCCCCACCATTCTGCTGATGCGCGACTGGATCCAGGCGATCCGCGAGGGAGACCTCACCCGCTTCGCACCATCCTTCACCGATGGCGAGAAGGTGCAGGAAATCATCGATGGCGTCACTCGCAGCCGCGAGCAGGGCCGCTGGATCGACACCTCCGGCACCCGCTGGCCAAAGACGGGTCGAATCTAAGACCAACTCGTAATAGAGAAATGCAAAACTCAATAACTGGTCGCTAGCAAGAACGGATGGATCGAAATGGGACATTCAAGACTTCAGCTACGTGCACACAGGGATCTAAACAGATTGCGTGAACTCGTACGTGATCTTCCAGCCGGGCACCGCAGTGTCAACGATGTCACCATCACAGAGGCCACCCGGGGCGAGAAGATGTCAGATCGCATCACGACGGTGGTTGGTTCTTGGCGCTTCATAATCACCCAGAGCGTGATCCTTGGCATTTGGCTCGTGGTGAACAGCATCGGCTGGATATTGGATTGGGACCCATATCCATTTATCCTCCTGAATCTCGTCCTAAGTTTCCAGGCAGCCTTTACCGCACCGATCATCATGATGAGCCAAAATCGCCAGTCCGCTCGGGATCGCCTCGCATCCGAGTTGGACTTCCAGGTGAATCGGCAAGCTGCCGCAGAAGTAGACGCGATCCAAACAAAGTTGAATGAACTCTCTGACCAGCTTTTCGAAACCCTCGCGCAACACCGGGTCCTCCTGGAAGAGCTGAAACTGGCGGCAGAGCCAAATCATCCCTACCCACATTCAGGTACTGAAGAAGGCGATCTTCTCGTATAATTCAGCATCACAGGTTTTCAGGTCGACCGTTGCCTCTCCAGGAGGCGGAATCGGCGACCCACGCAAGCGGAGACAGATATCGTGATTGCACCAGCACAGGAATCCGAACGACTTCTTCTCGACACTTCTTCTATCGACACCCCTCAACTGATCGTCTCCGAGGAGATCTTGCAGCGCAACATCGCAGAGATGGCGTCGTTCGCACGCAGTATCAACGTGCAACTCCGTCCACACATCAAGACCCACAAGAGCCTGGAAATCGCCAGGCTGCAGATTGCGGCTGGCGCTATCGGAATCACCTGCGCCAAGGTCGGCGAGGCCGAGGTGATGGTGAATGAAGGCGGAATCGATGATATTCTCCTCGCCTATCCCATCATCGGCGACATCAAATACGAGCGCCTGGTACCACTCATGGAGAAGGCACGCATCGCCGTAGCCGTTGATAGCACCGCAGCGATCGAAACAATCGCCCGCGCAATGACGAAGCACGAGCGCACCATCGATATCTATCTTGAAGTCAATACCGGCCAGAATCGATCCGGTGTGATGTGGGGCGATGAAGCGGTGGAGTTCGCGCAAAGAATCGACAAGCATTCAAACCTGCGCATGACCGGCATCATGACACATGAAGGACATGTCGCTTCAGTTGATCCGGATCAGATCGCTGCCGAAGCCCAGGCCGCCGGCGAGAAAATGGTGGAAACGGCGGAGAGGATTCGCAGCCTCGGAATCGAGCTACCAACGGTCAGTGTGGGTTCCACTCCCGCCGCCCGCCTGACCCCGACGGTCAAAGGTGTGACGGAGATGCGACCCGGCACCTATGTGTTCAACGACAACTCGCTCTTCCGCTTTGATGATCAATGGGGTGTGGAGGATTGCGCAGCACGCTTCGTGGCGACGGTCGTCAGCCGCACTGCTGATGATCGCTGTGTCATCGATGCCGGCTCCAAGACGCTGGCTCTGGATCCAAGCAAATCCATTGAGGGTCATGGCTACATCGTCGGACACCCGGATGTGATCATCACCAAGTTGAGCGAGGAGCATGGTGTTTGCCAGCTTCCCGCCGGCGAGGAAGGATTCCAGGTCGGCGATACAGTTGAAGTCATCCCCAATCACATCTGCCCCACCATCAATCTTATGGACCAGATGGCAGTGGTACGTGAAGGCAAAGTCATTGACTACTGGAAGGTCGCTGCCCGCGGCAAAGTGCAGTAAGGACGGATATGGCGAAACCCGCACTCATATTGGTCGATATTCAGCACGGGCTCGATGATCC
>CAZYDY010000133.1:4467-5803 GCA_964646245.1 uncultured Sphaerobacteraceae bacterium | reverse complement strand
CCTTCCATCGCTGCACCGCGTTCAATCGTTTCACCATCGGGTCCCGTGCCACTGGTTCCCCAGCCAGCGTCGAAGATCTTGTGGTAGCCCGCCTGGAGCCAGTTGATTCCAAGCACGAATCGCAGTGGCAGCCACAGCACGCTAAGCCAAACGTTGCCGGTAAGTTCTTGCCAGAACACAGGCTCGTTCACCTGGCCTGGTGTGTGATCGGCGCGACGTGGGGTGATGTCGATCTCTCGGTCACCAAGCTGCGAAGCCTGCCAGACTCCGAGTACCGGAATCAGCACGAGGCAGAGCCAGGTAAGCCACGAACCGTCAAGCGTCTTCCAGAAGTTGTCTCCAAAAAACGGTCCGGCAAACGGACTGTCGGCAATCATAAACTCGAGGAATAGATATCCGAGCACTGCTACAACCGTAAACGTGTAGATTCTGCTCTTGTTGATGACCATTGGGTCCTCCCCGTTTTTCCTTTACCGAATCTCGTGATCCGGTGCCTAAACATCATCTTTTACACCTTGATGATACGCTTGATTTGTGCAAAGAGATAGTGGCAATTCTCACTACCGACCTGTAGGGATTTCCCGTGTTTTCTCGGAAATTCCATCGCGTTGTGGTCGTATACTTTGCATCGAAGGAATTCTTGTCAGAAATACTATGACATCTTGGGATGGAGAGACTCAATGTTCATGCGCAGGGGATGTTTGTTCGGGTGCTTTGGGTGGCTTATCGCCTGCGTTGCCATCGGGTTGCTTGGCTGGTTCTTCGTGATTCCGCAAATCAGCGATGCCCTGGAGGACAGTGTCTCGGATGGCATCTCCACGATGATCGCCGATGAGATCATTCCGCTTCACTCGCGCACCCAGCTACAGCAAGGCGCAGATGTTCGGTTCTCCTTCAGCACGATTAACGACGCCATGCGAACCGCAAATGAAGATGAGACGGTCGATAACATCGTGATCACCTCTGCCGGGAACGAGCTGACCATTCGTGCTGAGTTCAATGGCCAGTCGTTTGATGTTTCGTTTGTTCCAGAAGTCACGTCGGATGGCAGGCTGGATCTCGAGCCCGTAGACGATGGCGGCTGGTGGCAACGTCAGTTCACGGGAATTCTCTCCGGCGGATTCGAAAAGGCAGTAAACCAATGGTTGGAGAGTAATGATCTCAGGCTCACCGATGTCACGCTGGATGGGGATACCATGGTGCTATCCGTCACCGGAAACTAGGGTAGGGCACTCGCAATCGCGTACACTTGGGCAGCAGGGAAATCCTTGCTGCCCGACTGGATAATGTGAGAAAGAGCCTCAGTGTCCGAGAATACCCACCTCAATCCCCAGCC
>CAZYDY010000133.1:0-4367 GCA_964646245.1 uncultured Sphaerobacteraceae bacterium | reverse complement strand
AAATTTCCGCACGTGCTAAACTTGCATCGACATTGAGATGATGTCGCTCGCAATGGTGCGTCAAACTCGTTGACACAACCCAGCACATTGCCTCCCGATTCGCTGCACAAGTTGCACCGCGGCGATCAACGCAAATCGATCACTGGTCGAAGCGTCTCGAGCGACACCTGGTCGGAATGGTCTGACCCGAGACTGGATTAAGCCAGTCCTGCAATTTCACAGCAATTCACGCAATCGCCACTTTTGGAATGCGATTTGCGCGGCTAAAGCGTGCGCAACAACGTTTGGAGATTAACTTTTTGGATAACGACAACAAACAACCAGAATCGAACAGACAGAAAAAGAGTGGTCGCTATTGGCGAAATCGCCGACGCAACCAAAAGCAAGATACGGAACAGCAAACTGCTGGCGACAGCGGAAACCAACGAACCCCGCAGAACCAGGAGGCTGGCACCCAGCAGGAGCAACAGCAGCCGAAAAACCAGCGACAGCGTCAGTCTGGCCGGAACCGGCAGCAGAAGCAGACCGCTGAAGGCAATCAGGGCCAGCAGGGCAAGCAGCAGCAAAGTCAGGCAGATGACCAGAAGGGTCAGCAGAGACGACCACAGGCGAAGCGAACCCGACGGCCGCGTAGCGAGCAGGAAGCACCACCACGCCATCATCGCCCGCGCTCCAATGCGCCGAAGGGTGGATTTGTGGCAGCCGGACCCATCGGCAAGGATACGCTCCGCGTAATCCCCCTCGGTGGTGTTGGCGAAGTTGGTAAGAACATGACTATTGCCGAGTGTGGCGACGATATCGTCATGCTTGATGCGGGTGGAAAGTTCCCGGAAGATTCCCAGCGCGGTATCGACCTCATCATTCCGGATATCACCTACGTTACCGATCGACTGCGTAACTTCCGTGGCATCCTCATCACTCATGGTCACGAAGATCATATTGGTGGCCTGCCATACCTGGTACCGATGCTGGAGAAGAAGGGGAAGCGAATCCCTATCTATGCACCACCACTCGCTATCGGGTTCATTCAGCGCAAGCTGGAAGAGGCACGCCTGGACGACAAGGTGGAGCTCCACACCGTTACCGGTGGTGATACGGTGACCCTTGGCAACTTCAAGGCCGAGTACATTCACGTCACCCACTCAATCCCGGATTCATGCGCAATTGCGCTGCACACACCGGTAGGCACCATCGTCGATACCGGAGACTTCAAGTTCGACCCAACGCCGGTGATGGGCCCGCCAACCGATGAAAAGCGACTCAAGCAGCTGGGAGACCAGGGAGTGCTCGCGCTCTTCTCGGATACAGTGCGCGTCGAGGTCGATGGCAGTACCCCATCTGAAGCCGTTGTGCTGCGCACAATGGACGAGGAAATCCTGACCGCGAAGGGACAGGTGCTGATTGCAACCTTCGCCTCGAACGTCAGCCGCATTCACATGGCCATGCTGGCCGCTCGCAAGTACGGCCGCAAGGTGGCTGTTGCGGGGCGCAGTATGGAGCAGAACTCCCGCGTTGCGCAGGACCTCGGCTATCTCGATAACGAGGACGGCACGCTCGTTCCCCTTGAGGATCTCCTCCGCATGCCGAAGGAGAAGCGCGTGATCGTGGTCACGGGCTCCCAGGGTGAAGCCGCCGCTGCACTCAGCCGTATCGCTGCAGGTGAGCATCCCAAGATCCGCGTCTCACGCGGCGACAAGATCATCGTCTCTGCGACGCCCATTCCGGGCAATGAGGAGACCGTCAGCCACACCATCAACAACCTCTTCAAGCAGGGTACAGATGTGGTGTATAGCGGCAGACATCGCGCTGTGCACGTCTCTGGCCACGCCGGCCGCGATGAGCTGATCAAGATGATCAAGCTGCTGCGACCGAAGCACACCATACCGATTCACGGTGAGTACCGCCACATGGCGCTCTACCGCGACATCTGCATTGAGAATGGCATCAAGCCACAGAACATCATGCTGCCGGAGATCGGTGGAGTTATCGAGTTCACCAAGCAAGGCGCCGGCCAGCGTGGACGTGTCCCGAGCGGGAACCTGCTCGTCGATCGCCTCGGTGATCGCGGCAACCCGCAGACCGTACTTCGCACCCGTGAAAACCTGACCGAGAACGGATTCGTGGTCGTCACCATCATCCTCGACCGCGCCACAGGCGAAATGGTCGCTGGTCCGTACCTGGTTGGTAAGGGATTGGCGAAGGAGCTCAATAACGGGGCGCTGAAGGAAGCGGAGAACGAAGTTCGCCGTATGATGCAGCGTCAGCGAGAGGGTTCACCGCAGTACGCGTTTATCGTGCAGCGCGCCAAGGAGTCGGTTGGACGAGTGCTCTACCGCCACTCGCGCACGCGACCACTGGTGCTGCCGATCGTGACAGAACTCTAGTCCTGATCCAAAGCTGAAAACGAAGAACCGCCCGTCGAATATGAGTTCGACGGGCGGTTTTCTTGCTGTGATCAGGCTGTTTCTTTTTCGCTGGGTGGTTCAATCCAGACATCCGCCCAATCAGTGAGGGCTGCGATCACATCGTTGAGATCCTTGCCCTTCTTGGTGAGATGGTATTCGATGCGAACCGGTGTTTCCGGATGCACTTCACGCACCACGATTCCGTTTGCTTCGAGTTCCTTGAGGCGCTCGGAAAGCAGTCGGTCACTCAAGCCAGGCACTGCATGGATGATGTCGGTAAACCGACTGGCGCCCATGAGCATCGCGCTCAGGATCGCACCGGTCCATCGGCGCCCCACCAGCTCAATTGCACAGTGGAATTTGGGGCAGATGTTCATTTTCTGTTGTTCGATTGTGGTTGCCATATGTTACCTCCGAAGGACATTTTGATCTTATTATAGTACGTAAGTTGCTTCGCTGCAGCGTAACTGGAGAATGATCTGGCAACACGCCCGGAGATTATGCCTTAAACCTGTGGAAATTTGTCCCGGATCTGCGTAATCGGGTCATCCTCGGAGCCGCCCCATGGCACATCGCGGCGGATAAGCGTCTCTGCCTGCATGAAGGTCCGGTAGATCTCACTCTCAGGATCGGCGATGGGATTGTCCATACTGATTTGTGTCGCGTGCTGCATGAGAACCGCGAACTTCTGATCGCCCTTGCTGCTGGTGTTGATCCAGTGCGTGATGTCTTCAGATGGATTCCCGAGCGTGTTCAGTAACTCCAATGAGGCGTTGAAGTATGGGCTTTCCGGGTTCTCCCGGCTCTTCACCATTCGCTCACGTGGGGAGGCGACGTGGTACATCGCCTCTATCTGCCACGGGTCTCCGAGACCCGGGTTATCGCCAGTGGCTGCCTCCAGCACGGCCCGATCTGTGAGCTTGCCGATTCGAATGTGATCCGGATGGCGATACACGCCTTCCGGGCCGAATCCCACCACGACCTTCGGCTTTAGCTCTCGAATCGCGGCCACCAGCATTGCTGTGACTTCATCCTCATCGGCCTGCATCAGGCACCGCGGATCATCGTTCTCCGGTGTGCCGTCCATGCCCGAATCGCGGTACGGCAGTAAACGCAGGTCGTCCAGTTTTACGAGTTCCATTGCACGGCGGAGCTCAAGCTCCCGCCGCGCAGCAAGTGACGCCTTTGTCGCCAACGAGCTATCGCGAATCTCGCCTGCTTCACCTCGCGTTGCACAGATATATCCGGTGCGGAAACCCATGTCCTTCGCGAGCAGCATCGTGCCGGCATGGCCGAAGGACTCGTCGTCCGGGTGGGCGAGGATGTAGAGGATATCGAGTGAACTGGTCATCTGTTGTGTTGCTCCCATGTGTTTAGTGCAGCTTCCAGCGATTCCAGGCGCTGGCGTGCTTTCTGGTAAATAGCGGTATTCCCGGCGTCGGGTGAGAACGTTGTTCCGATTGCTGGATCGGTGCGTAGCGATGGCAGGGTGCCATGCGCTGTGAGTGCAGAAATAGCTGCTCCTCGCGCCGATGCCTCGGCACGACTATACAGTGCCGATACGTTATGACCGAGTGCATCAGCCATAATCTGGCTCCACAACGGGGATTGTAACAAGGCGCCACCGTTTGCCACGATCGTGTGGTCTGTCTGCGCGAATCGAAGGATGTCGGCGTAGACACTGGTGAACCGGTGCGCGGTCGCCTCCAGCATTGCCCGCACGATGTGGCTGTTGGTTGTATCCAGGCTCATGCCGATGATTGCGCCGCCCAGGTGATCCCGCCAGCTCGGAGCCCTCTCGCCGGCAAAGAACGGCAGCACGGTCAGACCATGGCCGTCCGGCAGGATGCGAGAAGCCTGTTGGAGCAACAAGTGCCGATCTTTCGACTGGGTGAGGTTGGCGACCCAGGCGATCATATTGCCGCCGTTACTCAATGCACCACCCAACACCTCCGTTGCATC
>CAZYDY010000132.1:0-5816 GCA_964646245.1 uncultured Sphaerobacteraceae bacterium | reverse complement strand
ATTGCAGCCAGGTGGTTGTCCTTAATCAGCACACCATCTGCCAGTCCGAAGCGATGATTGCTGCCACCGCCGTGTTGCACGGCACGCTTTTGCAGCAAGCGCATGCCCGGTGTGGTTTTGCGGGTATCCACGATTTGCGAGTTGGATCCTTCGAGAGCCGCGGCATAGCTGGCCGAAATAGTGGCTACGCCACTCAGCCGCTGCACGAAGTTGAGGGCAGTGCGTTCAGCGGTCAGGATGCTGCGTGCATTGCCGGTGATCACCGCAATCTCGTCCCGATCCTTCAGTTTGTCGCCATTCTGTATGAGTGCCCTGAATTCGATATCCGGATCAACTGAGCGGAAGACTTCCCGAGCCACATCGATCCCGCTGAGAACGCCGTCATCCTTGGCGAGCATGATCGCTGTCGCTGTTCGATCCGCCGGAACGGTTGCAAGCGACGTGATATCGCCGGTACCAATGTCCTCATTCAGGGCGAGATCAATGAGTGCGCGAACGTCGGGTTCTACGGCTGCGGTCATTCAGGTTCTCCCGTTAGCAGTTGTCGTCGTTGTTGTTTCGAGGTGCATGCCAGCCCACCCGATAGCGGAATACACCACTCGGGTGCTTGCGCCGACCCACCATCTTGAAGCCGCACTTCTTGTAGAACTCGAGGGCGTCCTCGTCCGTCTCGGCAGTAAGCGGGCGGCGGCCAGAGCGTCGAAGTGCGTCCAGCAACATTGTTTTGCCAAAACCCTTGCGGCGGAATTCCGGTGCCACAGCAATGAGGGTCACCTGGTTCGCCATACCATCGCGCTCGATTGTGTACGCGCCGATCAACTGGTCATTGAGCCAGCCACCGATCACGCGATCCTTGCCTCCCTCGCGGGAGCGGTCGATCACGATCTGCGCGGCTTCAACCGTGTTCTCGCCAGTTGCTTCCGCCAGCACCTTCGTTGCCAGGACATCGTCGCCGGCAGCCAGTGGGCGCAGTTCGAAGCCGGTATCCGGATCGATAAAGTAGGGGGCGGTGTTCACGTTAACAGTCATGATCTAATCCAGGGTCAGTAGCGGCAGGTATTCCTTCTCCCGCGTATACGGACCGATAAGAACGAGGTTGAGCAGGTTTTCCTGCAGGAGGTCGTTCGCCAGGGATTGCACATCCTCCGCCGTTACGGCATCGATATGCTCCATAAGCTCTTCCGGTGTCTCGATGAAGCCGTAGGTGGATTCCTGGCTGCCAACCCAACTGGCCAGCGATCGGCTATCCTCCAGGCCCATGAGCAGCCGACCCTTGCGCAGCGTCTTGGTGCGCTCCAGTTCATCGGCTGGAACGGGTATATCGCGCAGCTTTTTCAGCTCGCCCATAATCGCCTGGATCGATTCCTTCACCCGTGTTGTATCCGTGCCGGCGTAAATAACACCCTGGCCAACATCCTCATGGCTGCGGAAATACCCGAACACGCTGTACACCAGGCCGCGTCTTTCACGGAGTTCCTGGAACAGCCGCGAGCTCATACCCGAACTGAGAATGGTTTCTATCGTGCTTTGTGCGTAGCGGCGTTCATCGAAGTACGAAACCGCGGGAAAACCGATAGTGAGATGCGCCTGCTCGGTATCTCGCGTTTCGATATGAATTCGCTTCTCAGTCTGTGTGTTGACGACCGGGGTGTTGACATGCGGATTGATGGTCACTGGCAGATCGCCGAAGAACTTCTCGGTCATCTTTACGACATCGTCATGATCCACATCGCCAGCAGCGGCGATTACCAGCCGATCTGCCCCGTAGTTCCGATGGAAGAACTCCAGCATCGTTTCACGATCGATATTGGCCACGGTCTCCTCGGTGCCGGCCACATCACGGCCTACAGGATCATCTCCCCACACCAGTTGGTCGATCAGGTCGTGCACCATATCTTCCGGAATATCCTGGATAGCCCGAATTTCCTCGAAGATTACACCTCGCTCTTTCTCCATCTCATTTGGGTCAAAGGTGGAGTTGCGCAGCATGTCGGCGAGGACATCAAATGCCAGCGGGAGATGTGTACTCGGTACCTTGGCCCAATAGCTTGTGTTTTCTCGCCCGGTGCCGGCGTTGAGAATGCCGCCTACCGACTCGATTTCCTGTGAAATGGTGATCGGATCCGGCCGCCTTTCGGTTCCCTTGAACAGCATGTGCTCCAGGTAATGGGCTATTCCGGCGATCGGTGCCGGCTCGATACGGCTACCCACGTTGTATCCCATGATCAGGCTGGCAGACCGCACGCCTTCCATTCGGCTGGTTACAACGCGCACACCATTGGTGAGTGTGGTTTTTCGATACGGTCTGCTGTTTGTTGGAGGGATGAGGATATCGGACACGATTGAAAAGTCTTTCCTGTTATTTCAGCGTTTCATTGAGGTAGTTGTGGAGGTATGTAGCCAGCATCTGTAATGCATAATCTGTAGCTGCCTGGGTGATCTGGTCACGGTTTCCAGGGAACACATGCTCCTCGCAGTAGGTGCCATCTGGCCCTGCGATAGCGATGTATACCAGACCTACCTTCTTTCGGCCGGTGGAGCCGCTGGGCCCCGCAATACCTGTTGTACTGACGGCGATGGTTGAGCCCAGTGCTTCGTTCGCACCCGTGGCCATGAGCCTCGCGCACTCGTCGCTCACGGCACCCGGGTTATCGAGAATGGAGCGCGGCACGCCCAGGATGTTTTCCTTCACCTCGTATGCATAGCTCACGATGCCGCCCTGCATATAGGACGATGCACCTGCGGGCCGTGCCAATCGCGCTGCAACGGAGCCCGCAGTAATGCTCTCCGCTGTGCCGATGGTGATCTCTTTTTGCTCGCCCAGCATTGCAAATATCTGATGCTCTGGTGTTGGTGTAGCCTTTGGCTCCGACATGATTGGCTCTTTCTGCAAACACGCAACGACTATGTATCCTGATAGTATCGCGCAGATTGGTTTGGAGTGGAGAATTGCCGATGTCACAGCAACGGATACAACGAATCGGCTTTCGTCCGGTGAACATCGAGGCCGATGTATCCATGCTCTACAGGTGGTTGGGCGACCCGGACGTGCGCCGCTGGTACGACGAAGGTGAGCACTCCCTGGAGAATTATCGCCGGCAGTTCGCACCAGAAGCGACCAATCACAAGTTCATCATTTTAATCGATGATCATCCAGTGGGTTACCTGCAGGCATACCGCGTATCCGATGAACCGGAGTACGCCGCCCAACTCGGGCTGGATCATGACGCCGTTTCGATTGATCTCTTTATCGGCGACCCGGATTTCCGTGGAGGATGGGGAAGCCTGATTCTCCGCAAGGCGCTGGAAACCATCGTCTTCGGGACGATGGAAGCGGACTTCGCGTGCTGCAATCCCGATCCGGAAAATACTCGCGCGGTTCGTGCCTACCAAAAGGCGGGGTTCCAGGGGGATCGAGTGGTCTGGATTGAAGACGAATCCCCCGGCAACACCGGCTACGAGCGGATCATGCTGATCTCCCGGGATGACTTTTACGGTTCAACTTCCTGATACACAGTCAGGCGACCGCCTTCGTTTGCGCTGGTTTCGTATGCCTGCACCAGCCAGGTTTTTCCATCGCGTTCAAGGCAGTGATGTCCATGGCGTTCGGGCGAAGCTACAGAGGTCGTCAGCCGTGAATCGCATTGTTCAGCGGAAGGTTGCTCCAGCAGGAAGTAGACACGGAACTTTCCTCGCGCTTCCACTTGCCAACCGTGGCCAAAGGAATCCCCTGCGTTCGGTGTGAGCCATTCCGGGTCCTCGCTCACCGGATTCTCGCTTGCCATGAATACGGTGTAATCGGCCGGATCGACCAGGGTGCAGAGTGAACTGTCCAGCATTTCACCGCCTTCAATTGCGCCCGGGATACAGTGATTCAGCGTGAACCTCACTACCATGTTTTCTTCGGCTGGTTCCATCTCTGCGCTCATTACAGGAACCATCGCCAGGAAGAACAGCCCGGCGAGGAAATAGACGGCTGCAAACGTACGCTCTCCCCATTTCCATTCCTTGAAGATGTAGATGCCTAGCGTAAGCAGTGAAATCCAAAGAATGAGCCGAGAGCTGATGTGGCTGCTTATCGAGCCGGTGTCGGCCAAATCGATCGCGGTGTCAGCCCGGATAATTGATGCAAGGGTCAGCACGTTCCAGATACCCAGCACAACCAAAACGCCCAAAAGGGCATACACCACAATATTCGCCTGTTTCAGGCTGCGATAATTTTGAACTGCCTTTTCCGAGGGTTGGAGAAAGGAATAGTCGGGCCTCGTTAGCACGGGTTAGGGATCTCCTGTGTCAGGGGACCGCCACCTGCACGAGATGGATCCCACTGGATGTATTTGCTGCGGTGGTATGAGGCATCACTTTCCAATACGCGTTGTCATGCTCGATACATTGGTAGTTGACCGAGCTAAACGCCGCACCTCGATGGAGAATAGTACTCCGTTCACAGGCATCCATGTCGTCGAATCTGAACATGAAATAGACGGTATAGGTTCCACGGCCGCTGAAGGTATACGCGATGGTGTTTTGCCCGCCGGCAGCTGCATCTATCGTGGTAAACGATCCATCTGCAGGATCGGATACGGCCAGCATGACATCACCATCCTCAATCGGGCGCGGCGTGCACCTGCCGATCGAGGAAAGGCGGTCGTTCACAATCGCCTTTGGTGGGCACTCACTCATCACTACCCGTAGCGTTTTGTCTTCCAGCGGCGGTTGAATTTCGGTCATCGCGGCAGGGATCAACACTACCGTCAACAGTGCTGCCAGCGGATAGATCAGGCCAATACTGCGTTCACCAATGAGCCACTCGCGCGCGATGATGACGCCGAGGGTTACGGGAGTGATGATCCAGATCAGCCGGGTGCTGAGATCGTCTGTGATACTCCGTACATCTCCAAGATCCTGGTTGTCGATCAGCCTCAGCTGGGCCAGCGTCCCAATATTCCAGAGGCACAACAGGACCAGCAGGGCGATAAGCCCATTCACTACGAAATCCAGGATGCGCAGCTTTCGGAACGCCCGTTCGGCATTGGGCGAGGGGAGGAATACAGAGTAATCGCGTACCTGGAACATAAAGTGCTCCTGTTCGAGAGAGAGGGAAGATGCTGGTACGTAGCTCTTATTTTAGCAGTTCGTGTGTTTCCCACTACAATCAGTCACAAACATCCTTACCACCCGAAAGGACCATTCCTCATGGCCGATTCCACACTCGCTGACTGGCAGAACCCGAAGATCACGCACCGAAACCGTCTTGACCCTCGCTCGCTGCTGATCCCCTTTGCTGACGATGCCTCTGCCGCCGTGGGAGAGCGTGCCCGCAGCCCCTGGTACCGATCGCTCAATGGCATTTGGGACTTCTTCTACGCTGATTCAATGGCCAATGTGCCGGAAGATGCCCACGAGCGTGATGCGGTTACTGATTACTGGGATACGCTGCCGGTGCCATCCGTGTGGCAAATGCACGGCTACGGCACGCCCCAGTACGTCAATGTGCAATACCCGTTTCCGACCGATCCGCCATACGTGCCGGACCATGCAATGGGCTGCTACCGAACCTCGTTCCATGTGCCGTCCGGGTGGGATGGTCGCCGCATTCACCTGACGTTCGATGGTGTGTGCAGCGCGTTCACCGTTTGGCTGAACGGCGAAGAGGTTGGCTTCAGCAAGGGCAGCCATGTACCTGCCGAGTTCGATGTCAGCGACAAACTCCGCGAGGGCGAGAACCAGCTTGCGGTGATCGTGCACCAGTGGAGCGATGCCAGCTACCTGGAAGACCAGGATATGTGGCGACACAATGGCATCTTCCGCGATGT
>CAZYDY010000131.1:0-5859 GCA_964646245.1 uncultured Sphaerobacteraceae bacterium | reverse complement strand
TCCGGCAAACAATACGCCGATGGAGACCACTGTTGTAGGTACGCAGTGGGAGTTCAACCCGTCCGAGTTTGAAATGGCTCCGGGCGGTACCATCACCTTCCAGAACGACACCGACATGCTGATGGGAATCACCGTCGAGGAGTGGGGCCCAGATGGCGATCTCCGGAGTGTCGCCACAGGCGGTACCGGAGAGATCACTGTCCCCGAAGATGCCGAAGTCGGAACGACATACGAACTCAAGTCGAACCTGAGCGAAGCCCAGAACCAGGGCATGGTTGGTACCATCACCATCGTCGAAGCTGATGGCGCTGCCGCCACCCCGGAAGCCGCCGGAAACGGTGAGGCCGTTGTTGTCGAAGGCGCTGATGACTTCAGCTTCTCCCCGAGCGCGGTTGAGGTTTCCCCTGGACAAACCGTAACGTTCACCAACGTTGGTTTCATGCAGCACGACCTCGTAAGTGAAGATCTTGGTATCGGCACCGAGCTGCTGAACAACGGCGAATCCGAGGACATTGTGATTCCGGATGATGTCGCTGCCGGTGAGACCTACCGATTCATCTGCACCGTGGCTGGCCACGAGCAGAGCGGCATGGTTGGTGAGTTCATCATCGTCTAGACAGATTCATTCTGAAAAACAGGCACAACGGGCGATTCCATCACGGAATCGCCCGTCGTTCGTTCTCAGCGTTTCCTGGCGGTTACATCCCAGGTTGTGGTGAGCAGGGATCGTTTGCCCGGAGTACGGCGACCAAGCTGTGGGAAATGCCGAGATTCTGCGAGCCGATCCTGCTTAATCCAGTTTTCCCAAAGCAAGGCGGTTAGTAGTCGAATCTCTTGCATCATATAGCTCTGGGATTTGAGACCGGGAGCTTCGAACCCGGCGTCCGTTAGTAAATGGCGGATATGGCGGCGTGTGTAATGTCGATTCCACCCTGTGGGCAAGGCAGCATCGGGCGCATGCCCTCGGCCACTCACGTCCGCAAGGTACCGATAGTTGTTCATCGGATCCAGCCAGGCGAACATGCCTGCCGCCGGCAAGGTCAGCCGAACCGTGCCTCCAGGGGCCAGCACTCGCGCAAACTCCTGCAACCAGGTTTCTTCATCGATTGTGCGGCTGAGCGCATCGTCGTGAATCACAAGCTCGTTCAGCTCGCCTTCCTCCACTGGTATGTGAGGGTTCTCGACATCTGTTCGTATCGCTGCAACTTCCTCTTCATCCATCAGAAACACCACGTCCGGGCATCGGTCGCGGGTGTGGTCGGTGAGGTTGGTAGAGAGTCGCAGGTACGCGTGCATCGTTTTCATGCCGGATAGTATGACGTAACCCGTCCATTCATGGCACGATATGTTCATCACAGGAAAGGATCCTTCATGCAACAGGTTTGTCTGCATCTCTACTCGCCGGATATCGCAACCAAATTCATCAACTCACTCCGTGGGGAAGAAGTACCGGAGTGGAGCTGGTGGCAAGGCGACATGACGGAACTGATGTCCCGCGAGGTCAGTGAGGAGGAGGCGAATCGCCTCACCAGCAGCATTGCTCTCGCAATGGCCGAGCAATATCCCTCGTTCTACTACGAGTTTTGCGGGCTCACCCACTGGGAAGCGATGATCGATCGGGGAGTTGGCATGCTAATGCGTCCACCTGCCCGGGTCTTTGTGGATCACGGCCACAATCCGTATTTGGTCGACAAGATGCCCATTCGTCTGGAAATGCAGGGAGGGTTCCCCATGGGCGGCGCATGGGTGCCCCCACATCTCATCCCCAAACTGCAGGAAATGATCGAACAGCGCCTCGAGCTTTGGGCAAAGCGACTCCACGATGCCGAAATGGATCCGTATCCCATCCTCAATACACTCTTGATGGCAGCCGAAGAGGCTGGACGTCAGGGCCTCGGGCTGATGGAATCAAGCGACGTGCTTCCTCCTGGCTCGCAGGTCATCGCTCCACCGGAGCGCAAGAAGATGGACCCGGCATTGCGCCAGCGCATCGATTCCGCAATCAAGCAAGAACAGCAGAGCCTGCTCGATAAGCTCTTCCGACGCGGAAAGCAGGAATAACCTCGGGGTAGCCACCGCAAGCGGCCTTTAACCTTGACAAGGTCCGTATCAACCTTGTACTCTTTTCGGTGTTAGCAGTCTCCTCAAGAGAGTGCTAAACTGTGTACCGGAGGTATGGTATGGATCGGCGAAATCTTCACAATCCAGAAATGACGGAGCGGCGGCAAAACCTGCTGCAGCTGCTGGTGCGTGAGTACGTCAATACCGGGAAGCCGGTTGGTTCCAATACCCTGGTTTCCCGCTACAACGCACCAATCTCAAGTGCCACCATCCGTAACGAGATGGTTGCGCTGGAGCAAATGGGCTATGTGGCGCAGCCGCACACCTCTGGCGGGCGTGTTCCTACCGATCAGGGATATCGCTATTACGTGCATCATTTGATGCCGAATCGATCCCTGGCACAAAGTGACCAGGTGATGATCCGTCACCAGTTCCGACAGGTAGAAGCCCAGCTGGACAGCATGGTTGAGTTCGCGGCCAGTGTGCTTAGCAGCACATCCGGTATGGCGAGCATTGTGACTGCCCCGAAGACGCATGTCGCAAGGCTGCGACACTTCGAGCTCATTTCGCTACAACCACGTCTGGCACTGCTGATCCTGGTAACCCAGGAGAGTGCAGTTCGCCAAATGATGTTGCACTTGCCTGAAGAGGCAGAGCAACCACTGCTCAGCGCTCTGGCAGATAATCGCGTCGCACAGCTTCGCGGGCTCAGCAGTCGAGAGATCGAACCATTTGTGGCTGTTGCCGAAGGGGTCGATCAGTTCGTACTGCAGCAGATCGTGAACGGTTTGCGCGCAATGGATTCTGTACAGGACACCCCGCTACGCCATTCCGGCCTGGACAAGATGTTGAGCCAGCCGGAGTTTAGCGGCAGTGACGGGCACCTGGTGCTGGAGCTGATGCATGGTTCAGCCCTTTTGGGCGAACTGTTGCCACAACTCGTGCCGGATGATGACGTACAGGTTTTCATCGGCGAGGAAAACCCGGCGCAGGCGCTTCGCAACTTCGGCATCGTAATTGCAACCTACGGTATCGATGGCGAGGTAACCGGCGTGCTGGGCGTGCTTGGTCCAACACGTATGCGCTATTGGCACAGTATCCCTTCTGTGCGGTACATGGCCCGATTAATGAGTGATCTCATGGCCGATCTTTATTCGGCCTGATGGTAGATGCGTAAATGAACTGCCGGACATGGGTCCGGATGTATGGAGTGATTGAATGGCGAATGACAACGTGAACGACCACGAAAATCAGTTCGATGAGGAACTGGAAAACCTTGAAGAAGTTGAGGGCGAAGAGCCCAATGTCGAAGACGAGCTCGACGATGAAGAACAAATCGTAGAGAAGCTGATCGCCCAGCGTGATGATTATCTCGATCAGCTTCAGCGCAGTCGTGCCGAGTTCATCAACTTCCGTAAGCGATCCGAGGCCGAGAAGCTGCGTCTGAGCGAAATGTTTACCGCTAGCACTATCGGCAAGTTCCTTCCGGTAATTGATGATTGGGACAGGGCTATGGCAGCCGTTCCCGAGAACGAGCACGATGACAGCTGGTTCAAGGGCATCCAGATGATTCAGACCAAGTTCCACCAACTCCTGGATCAGACGGGTGTGAAGGAAGTCGACGGAGTTGGATCCAGATTTGATCCCGCGATCCATGAGTCCGTTGCTACCGAACCCGGAAGTAGTGGAGAAGTCGTCGTGGAGGTGTATCAGAAGGGTTACAAGCTGGGAGACACGCTATTGCGTGCCGCCATGGTGAAAACCGGAGATGCACCCGAAGAGTTTGAAGCATAGCCATTTTGCCGCTCAACAGTAGCGGCATATGAAATGAAACCGTGGCATGAGCCACATCAACCTTAAGGAGAACCAAAACATGGGACGAACAATCGGTATTGACCTCGGTACAACAAACTCGGTAATGGCCACCATTGAAGGTGGCGAGCCCGTGGTAATCCCCAACGCGGAAGGTGAGCGTCTCACCCCGTCCGTTGTGGCCCTTACCAGCTCCGGCGAGCGACTCGTTGGTCGCTTTGCCCGCCGTCAGGCCGTTACCAACCCGGATAACACCATCTTCTCTGTGAAGCGCTTCGTTGGTGCCAAGTTCACTGATCCGGCAATCGCCAAGGATAAGGAACTGGTTCCGTACGGCGTGCAGGCCGCCCCTAACGGCGACGTGCAGGTGAAGATGGGCGACAAATGGTACAGCCCGCAGGAAATCAGCGCGATGATCCTGCAGAAGATGAAGGCAGACGCGGAAGCCTACCTTGGCGAGACCGTAGACAAGGCCGTCATCACCGTACCGGCGTACTTCGATAACGCCCAGCGCGATGCCACCAAGGATGCCGGCCGCATCGCTGGCCTCGAAGTGCTCCGCATCATCAACGAGCCAACAGCCTCTGCCCTCGCGTACGGTCTCGACAAGGCCGACAAGGACGAGAAAATCGCCGTGTACGACCTTGGTGGTGGTACATACGACATCTCGATCCTCGATCTCAGCGACGGCGTCTTCCAGGTGCTTGCCACCAACGGTGACACCCACCTCGGTGGTGACGACATCGACCAGATCATCATTAACTGGCTTGCAGATGAGTTCAAGAAGCAGGAAGGCGTTGACCTTCGCAGCGACCGCATGGCCCTTCAGCGCCTGAAGGAAGCTGCCGAGAAGGCCAAGATCGAGCTTTCCAGCACCCAGAATACAGACATCAACCTGCCGTTCATCACGGCCGATGCCAGTGGTCCGAAGCACCTCAACATCGCCCTCAGCCGCTCCAAGCTGGAATCGCTGGTCGGTGATCTCATCAACCGCACCAAGGCTCCAATGGAAAACGCCCTCAAGGACGCTGGCATCGGTAAGGGCGAGATCGATGAAGCCCTGCTCGTTGGTGGCCAGACCCGTATGCCCATGGTGCAGAAGACCGTTACGGACTTCTTCGGCAAGGAGCCACACAAGGGCATCAACCCGGACGAAGTGGTCGCCATCGGCGCTGCAATCCAGGGTGGTGTGCTCGGCGGCGACGTCAAGGACATCCTCCTGCTGGACGTGACCCCGCTCACACTCGCAATCGAGACACTGGGTGGCGTGGCTACACCGCTCATCGAGCGCAACACCACCATCCCGGCCCGCAAGAGCCAGACATTCACCACGGCCAGCGACAACCAGCCGCAGGTGGAAATCAACGTCCTCCAGGGCGAGCGCCCAATGGCCAACGATAACAAGAGCCTCGGCCGCTTTATCCTGGATGGCATTGCACCCGCACAGCGCGGTATTCCGAAGATCGAAGTGACCTTCGATATCGACGCCAACGGTATTCTCAATGTCACGGCGGCTGATACTGCCACAGGCAAGGAGCAGAAGATCACCATCACCGGTAGCTCCGGCCTCAGCGATGAGGAAGTGGAGCGCATGGTGAAGGAAGCCGAGGAGCATGCCTCCGAGGACGCCAAGCGTAAGGAAGCCATCAGCACCCGCAACGAAGCCGAAAGCATGATGCTGCAGGCCGAGAAGCTGGTGGAAGAGAGCGGCGACAAGATTCCGGACGATCTCAAGAGCGACCTTGAGGCGAAGATCGCCGATATCAAGGACGTACTCGAGAACGATCGTGAGAACATCGATCGCATCAAGCCGGCCCACGACGCCCTGATGCAGAGCCTGCAGGCCGCTGGAGCCGCCATGTACGAGGCTGCCGGCGCTGCCGAAGGCCAGCCAGACATGGGTGGCTTCGACGCCAGCGGTGCCGCTGAAGGCGCCGAACAGGCCGACGACGACACAACAGTCGAAGGCGAGTTCCGCGAAGTCAA
>CAZYDY010000130.1:0-5876 GCA_964646245.1 uncultured Sphaerobacteraceae bacterium | reverse complement strand
CTCAAGATGCTGCAGTGGCAGGCGCCGACCACGCTCAACCGATACAAGAGCACCGGGGTAAAGGATTACCTCGCGGGCTCTTTGGTATTGGAGCCTCTCTTTGTGGTGATGGAGGATGGCAGCCTGGCGCCAATGCTGGCGGCCGAGGTGCCCAGCCAGGAGGCCGGCACACTGGCCGACGACCTCACCTGGGTGACTGTATCCCTCAAGCCAGACGTCGTCTGGAGCGATGGCGAAGCGCTGACATCCGAGGATGTGCGGTTCACCTGGGAGTGGAACGTTAATCCGGATAATGGTTCGTTTTCCTACGATATCTTCGCCACCGTCGAAGACGTGGAAATCATCGACGACCTTACCGTCACGTTCCACTTCACCGAAACGAATCCCATCTGGTTCGAGGTGCTCTCCAGCTCCGGCGGAACCGTGATATTGCCGCAGCATATCCTCCACGAACAAACGCAAGAAGCCAACGATGCCTTTGGGATTGCACCCATCGGCACGGGACCGTACGTCGTTACCGACTTCACACCAAACGACCAGGTCAACTACGCGGCTAACGAGAACTACCGCGAGCCAAACAAGCCCTTCTTCAGCACTGTCTGGCTCAAGGGCGGTGGCGACGCCGCAGCCGCAGCCCGGGCCGTCCTCCAGACTGGTGAGTTCGATTTCGCCTGGTTGATCAACTCGGAGCCGGACATCCTGCATCCGCTCATGGGAGAGGATTCGCCTGGCGTACTGGAAGTGACACCCACAGTTTCCCTGGAATTCCTGGACGTGAACCTGAGCGATCCTCGTGCGGAGGTGAACGGCCAATTCTCGGAAATGAACACGCCGCATCCGATTCTTACCGATGTACGCGTGCGCGAAGCGATTGCGCTGGCGATCAACAGGGAACTCATTACTACTGAACTCTACCTGGAAGGCAATGAGCCGGCAGCAAACGTTATCCTCGGCAACCCGGCTATCGATACATCTCACAACAAGGCTGTCTTCGACCAGGATGCAGCCATGGCCCTGCTGGATGAAGCTGGCTGGGTACTTGAAGATGGTGCCGATATTCGCACGAAGGACGGACAGGAACTCGTGCTGAGCCTGGCCACCTCGGTCAGCGCTGTACGGCAGAAGACACAGTCCATCATCCAGGCGAATCTCGCCGCAGTGGGAATCGGTGTTGAACTCCTGCAGATCGACGCCGGTCAGTTCTTCGATGGTTCTTCCGGTAACGACCAGAACCTCAAGCACTTCTACAGAGACTTGCAGATGTATTCGACCAACGTCGGTAACGCCCGCCCGATCCGACTGATGAACAACTGGTACACCGGACCTGACGGTGCAAACATCGCGCAGGAATCCAACGGCTGGTCTGGAGCGAACCACACTCGCTGGCAGAGCGAAGAGTATGATGCCGAGCTCGAAGCCGCGCGAGTTGAAGCGGATGACAACGTATTGATCGACCGCCTGATCAACCTGAACGACATGGTGGTTAACGATTACGCAAATATTCCGTTGGTCCACTACGGACTGAACGTGGCGTACAGCAAGCGACTGAATGCCGGAAACTTCGGATTCGGCCCGTTCGAGTACCACTACTGGAATATCGCCAACTGGAACCTCGCCGAGGATTAATCCTCCGAAGAACGAATCAAAGCGCCCGATCCAAAACAGGATCGGGCGCTTTGCGTTGGCAGGTTTTAGGTGACAACGCTATTCCATAGTTGTGTTGATATGTTGAGCCAATTCCCGGGGTGAACTGTGACCTGTGACGATCATCTCTGTGGCGAGCTGAGCGTTACTTTCGCTTTGGAGTTGCATCTGGAGGATTGGCGAAAACGCGCGAAGAAACTCATCCGGATTCGGTTGCTCGGTGACGAACGGTACAGTGCGTAATCGATCCTGCAATATCTGCATGGAATCCCGGCCATGATCGGATGGAAGCAACAGGATAACGCGGCTGGCCACGGATAGTGCATGCTTGGCGCGTTGGATATGATCCGGATCGACATAGACGCTTTGGCCGCCACCGAACGTGATCACGGTATTGGTGGGGTTCTCACGCATTACGCGCTCTACGCTCTGCACCTCATATGGCTTCCAGGCTTTTACGAGTTCTTTTAGCCCACCCTGCTCCATTGCCCGGTGCTCAACTTCGGGATCAAGCCCAAATTCCGGATACCACTGCGATCGCAGGTCATCCAGTTCCACAAGGGGCCAACCGAGCAATTCAGATAACGCAGCACCCACGGCGGACTTCCCGACCCCGGTCGGCCCAATCAGTACAATGCTGCCTTGTACTTGCTGTTTGCTCAGAACAACCACCTCGGAATTTGTACGATTACTGCCACTGTCTCCCGAAACGTGTAAACAAGCTCATCCGCGCTCCACGGCTCGATTGGGCTGTAGGGAGTTGCGGAAGAATATGATTCGAAGCCCACAGCATTGGCCATACGCTCTGCCCGAAAGAGATGAAACCCATCACTCACTATCAGAACGCGCTCTATGCCATGAGGTTTTGCGGCATCCCAGGCACCTTCCATGTTCTCCCAGGTATTCCTTCCCTCATCTTCATACAGGATAACCTCCTCGGGAACGCCAAGGTTTATCAGCCAATCACGCGAGACACCGGCTTCAGTGAAAGGATCACCGTCAACCCGACCCCCGGTAACGATGATCCATTCTGCGTAGCCCGCTTCATAGAGATCAAAAGCATGCTGTAATCGTGATTCCAGGTATGTTCCGGGAGTACCGTAATTTTGCGTGGTGCCAAGCACAATGATGGCATCGACAGGTCTCGCCTCGTCATCGTGCGCTTCGGCAACGATAGCCACCATGAAGCCGAGACCAACAAGCGCCAACAGAGCGAGAATTGCAGCGATGGTCACCACCCAGCGGCGGTGCCCCCTCTTCTCATTCCCGAATCGTAAATCTGTGTAGCGCTCCAATGATGGATTTTCGAAACCATCGGTCCGCTGAAACGGCCACGAACTTGTGGACTTCCCGGAAACCGGTTCCTGATTCGGACCATCTTGTTGACGTGGCGTCTCGTTATGCTCACTCATACGGAGAAATATGCCACCTAACGCTCATCCCGGCAAAGTTCGGAGTTGGGTCGACCGAGAAGTTAATCAGAAGTCAGGAACAGCTCGATCACTGGCACTGCCACACTTGGCTTGACTGTTGGAATCGAGAGTATGACATCTCCCGCTTCTTCCGGCATCTCGATGGTTTGCGGGATGGCATCCGGATTGGCGTCCTTAAATCGGATTTCCGAACCGTCGTGCAGGAACCTGGCGAAGCGGACCTTGCCTGCCAAACCTTCCAAATGCAGGTGTGCCAACGGCCAGTTGAAGATGTGGAGATAGAGCCGATCGCCGTTCTGCGTGTAGCGGCAATCCGATGGTGGAGTGAACTCACTGGCGGTGCAGCCATAAATTGCTCGACTGTTCAGGCTCATCCAATCACCAATGTTGGAGAGGATCGCCTGTGCCTCTGGCTGGATTGCCCCACGGGCATCGGGTCCAACATTAAGCAGGAAATTCCCTCCCTTGCTGACGGTATCAATGAAGAGTGAGAGCAGTAACTCTGGCGACTTCCAGTTGTGATTGTCGCGATCGTATCCCCAACTTCCGTTCAGTGTCTGACAGGTTTCCCAAATTACCCGTTCACCATTTCGGGTCGGCCAACTCTTGGCCTGGTACTCCTCCGGGGTCACCAAATCGGCTCCCTCGGGGAAGGCGATCCGGTCGTTGAGGATAATGCCTGGTTGCAGCTCTCTCACCATTTCAACGAGCGCTGGGGAATCCCAATCTTCTGCAGAGCGTTCGGGCGGAGTCCAGTCGAACCACAGCACATCGATCTTGCCGTAATCCGTGAGCAGCTCCCGAACCTGCGCGTACATGTACTCGCGATAGCGATTCCAATCGCGCCCTTCATTGAACTCATCCCAGTCGGAATCGCGCTGTGGATGTGGCGAATCCATCGTGTAGTCGGGATGGTGCCAATCGAGTACCGAGTAGTAAAACCCGACCTTGATGCCCTCCGCGCGGAAGGCATCCACCCACTCTCGCAACACGTCCCGGCCGGCTGGTGCGTTGGTAATCTTGAAGTCGGTAGTGGCTGTATCCCACATGGCAAAGCCATCATGATGCTTCGACGTGAGAAGGGCGTACTTCATGCCGGCGGCCCTGGCATCGCGAGCCCAGGCCACAGGATCATAGAGATCCGCATCCAGGTAATCGATATAGCGACCGTATTCCTCCGTCGTCCGTTTTTCCCGGCTTTGAACCCATTCGTGCCTCGCAGCAACCGAATAGATGCCCCAATGGACAAACAAGCCAAACCTGTCCTGTACAAACCATTTCATGTGTTCCGGGATAATCATGTTTTCCACCTGTCAGATTCTATCTACGGTAGCCGTTGTTGCTGGCATGCTGTCAGAACTGCCGGGATATTGCAACGCATTCGCAGTCCGTACACTTGCATAACGTGAGTCGGACGCAGCACACTCTTATCAGGAGGATTCTCACCATGCCCATGGGTATCTCACGGCTCCAGGAGTTCGGATGAATCCACAACTTTCAGCTGGTTCGCGAACAGTTTCGGGACGCCGAAAGCACTGGTCCAGGCGCAAGAAGATTGCGGCCTGGATTGTGGCGTTCATGGTTTTAACCCCGTTCGTTGCAGCCGGTATCTATGTGTGGAATATCACCCAGGCCATTGAAGGTGCCCAGGACCAGGCAGTTGTTCAACTACCGACGAGCCAAACCGAGCTCGGTGGTGTGAGCCAGAAGGACGACGATTCAGACGAAGGTACGCCTGTACCGATCGACGGCGAAACCGGAAATCACGTCACAGAAGATATTGAGCCAACAGCAACAGCCGGACCGGAAAGATCATCATCCGGCAACGCCAACCCATCTGCGATGGGTATTGCGCGCGATTTAATCGGAACCGGAACCCGGGCAGACACCGTGAAACCGAACGAAGTCTGGCCAGACCAGAACTTCGTGAACGTGTTGGTGCTGGGAGTTGACTCTCGCGATGTAGATGGTGACGACCAGAATGCCGACGTCATCATGGTTGCCCGCATCGATTTCGTGACGAACGAAGTACGCGTGGTGAGTATTCCGCGAGACCTCCAGGTGGAAGTGCCCGGTCATGGACCGAGCAAGATCAACGGTGCCTACAATGTTGGTGTGCAAGAAGATCCCGATAACAAAATCGCCGGCGTGCTGAAGATGCGAGACACCATTGAGTACAACTTCGGGGTGCCCATCCACGAGTTTGTGCTGGTGGACTTCGATGGATTTGAGGAAGTTATCGACGCGGTTGGTGGTATCGATATCGATGTGCCCGAGCGCATCGAAGATGACGCCTACCCTACCGAGGATTTCGGCACCCGCCTGCTTATTATCGAGGCGGGCAAGCAGGAAATGGACGGTGAAACCGCCCTCGCCTACGCTCGCACCCGTCATCAGGATAGCGATGACCAGCGTCGTGAACGCCAGATGCTGGTTCTCCGGGCGCTCCTGGACAAAGGACAATCAATCGGCTCCGTCACGCGAATCACACAGGTGATTCGAGCTGCGGGTGGCGCGGTGCTCACCAGCTTTGGCTGGGAGAAGCAACTGGCACTCGTTGGTGTTGCCCTGAAAATCGATCAACGTGACATCGTGATGAAGAACATTACCGAACCCCTGGTCGCTCCGGGAACAGCCGCAGATGGTGCATGGATTTACGTAGGTGATCCGGAAGAGATCGGCGACTTCATTGACGGGGTGCTGGCTGGTGAATCATCTGACGGTTGAGGCCGCATAACCCCCGTCAAACGTAACGGTGCCCACGAGTCCGCTTTCACCAATAGTCGTTTCCGGGAAGAC
>CAZYDY010000129.1:0-5924 GCA_964646245.1 uncultured Sphaerobacteraceae bacterium | reverse complement strand
GTGATCCAGCTCGCCGAAGAAGGCGTAATCGCCGGCGTCAAAGATAGCAGCGGCAACGAACCAGCCCTGCGCGCCATGGTAGCGGGCACCAGTCACCTGCCAAACTTCTCCGTCTTCACCGGTGCGGAAGTCACCGTCGATTACGCCATGTTCACCGGCGCAGCCGGAGTCGTTCCGGGCCTCGGCAATGTCGATCCCGCCGGGTACCGCCGTCTCTACGATGCTGCAATCGCTGAAGATTGGACCACCGCCAGGAAAGAACAAACACGCCTCACCGATCTCTACACCATTTGCTCACAGGCCACACCGGCGCGGCTCGGTATCACCGCCGGCATCATCGGTGGATACAAAACCGCATTGCGGGAAATGGGAGTTATTTCATCCAACGCAATGGCACGCCCAATGAAGCCACTAAACGACGAGGAAACAGGCCGAATCCGCACCGTCCTGGAGCGGGTCGGTCTCATTTAGAACTTCCAAAACATCCAAATGAATTGCTGAACAAGACCATGGATCACTGAATCCGTGGTCTTGTTTCGTCCACCTGTGGATGATATCCTGCATACAGATTCAAATATTTGTCTGAACACTCACAGTAATTGTATACATCGGGTGGTTTGAACATGCTCGCGCATTCACGCACAACCGGACGACATACGGCACTCTCCAACCAGGATCGAATGAAGCAGTTCATTCTGAATCGTGGCTACACCAGTGGCGATTCATTGCCACCGGAACCAGTGCTTGCCAAGGAACTCGGCATCAGTCGCGCCTCCCTGCGTGAGGCAATCAGCGCCCTGCAATCACAAGGCATTCTCGAATCCCACCAGGGCCGCGGCACATTCGTCAGTTCCTTCAGCTTCGGCAGCGTGGTGAGTTCACTCGGGTTCTACATCGAACTCGCATCCAACACGGATCCAAACGCACAAAGCAGCGATCTGGAACAACTCGTAGCCATGCGTGAACTCATCGAAAGCGCGCTCGTCGCTGAACTCATTACAAGCTACCGACAGGCAGATATCCTGACGCTCTATGCGCTCACCACCAAAATGTCCCAGGCAGCCGAACGCGGTGAAGATTTCATCGATCTCGACTGGCGCTTCCACACAGTTCTCTATCGCCGCAGCGGAAACACCATGCTGCTCAAGCTTCTGGATTCGTTCTGGGAAATCAGCAACGAAGTCCGCTTCCCAAATCTCTCCGCTGATTACCTTCGTGAAAACGCCGAAAACCATCGCAGGATCGTCGATGCCATCTCAAATCGGGATGCACGCGCCGCGAGTGATGCCATGCGCGCCCACTTCAAGGCGCTACGTCTGAATACGGGAAATCCGGCCGAGGGCGCAAACCGCCCGGAATAAGGAAAGGAGTCTCATTCCCGGAAACCACACTCGATTACATCACTGAACAGGAGTTCCGAAATGCGAACACAAACATCAATCAAGGGCATAGCATTACGCATGTCGCTGCTATTTGCGCTGGTTTTTGCCGCGCTACCTGCCAGCACTGCGGTCACCGCCCAGGAAACATCCGGCAACGTCATGGTTGGCGCGTTCGATGCCGGCCCAGGCGGATGTCCGGAATGCTTCAACCCACTTCAGGCAACAGCCGGTTTCACCTGGCTGGAGAAGTACTACAGCAAGCCCCTTCTCTATAACGTAGAAATGACCGAGATCCAGGGCGAACTGGTTGAGGATTGGGAGATTTCCGAAGACGGCACAGTCTATACCTTCAACCTCCGCCAGGATGTCACCTGGCACGATGGCGAACAGTTCACGGCCGACGACTTCGTCTTCACCGTCAACCTCGCCAAGGATCCGGACAGCGCCAGCTGGATCGGCGCCAAGTTCAACGATGTCCAGAACATCGAGGCCGTCGATGAGTACACCGTGGAAATGACCCTCGGTAGCCCGAACGCCAGCATTCTCGATGCCCTCACCTTCCTGGTGATGCTGCCAGAGCATGAACTGGCCGAGTTTGCTCCATCCGAGCTCATCCAGAGCGACTGGTGGCGAACAAACCCGATCGGTACCGGTCCGTTCATGTGGGCCGAGTACGCTCCGGGTGAATACGTGCAGCTGGATGCCTATCAGGATTACTTCCGTGGCGCACCAGAGCTGGATAGCCTGATCAACCGCTACTATCCGGAAGCCGGTTCCGCCGTCATTGCACTGCGCAGCGGCGACATCCAGTACACCTATCTCGATGCCGACGAAGCAATGGATATGGAGGGCGACGAATCCTTCACCATCCTCCAGGGCCCGAGCCAGGTAGCCAATTACCTCGGTTTCGACCTCACCGATGAGCGATTCCAGGATGTACGTGTACGCCAGGCGTTCATGTACGCTATCGATCGCGAAGCAATCGTCGAGCAGCTCTACGGTGGTAACGCCACCCTGCTTCATTGCGGACTCAGCAACGAGAACTACCTCGGCGATGGCCTGAACGACTACGCCTACGATCCGGAAAGGGCGATGGAGCTTCTGGACGAAGCTGGCTGGGCCGATATGCAGGGCGAGCCGATCGAGATCGTAACCTACTACACCGACCAGCTCTCCAACGATGTGATGGTGACCATCCAGCAGTACCTCGCCGAGGTTGGCATCAATGTCACCCTGCGATTTGCGGATACACCAACCTTCAACGACCTCATGAACGGTACCGATGGCTGGGATATCTTCTACGGCGGCGGCGGTAACGGACCCGATCCAGACATCACCCGCCCGTACTTCACCATGCCAGAACCGCCGGAAGGCGTGAACCGCGTGCGTGTTGATAACGCCGAGATGACAGACCTGTACACACAGGGCCAGGTGGAATCCGATCCTGAAGCTCGCAACGCCATCTATCAGCAGGTGTGCGCGATTCAGAACGAGGAACTCCCCTGGGCAACCATGTGGGTCGCAGACCGCTATGGCGCGGTAAGCACCAACGTCGAAAACTTCCAGTGGACCCCCGCCCCGGGCGGTGGCCGCTACTACGATGCTGCTGAAACCTGGACGCTTTCAGGCGAGTAGTATCACGTAAAGCGGGGCGCACGTTTGCGCCCCGCTTACCCCTTCTTGCAGGATTCGAGGCGTGTTATGGGGCGTTATATCCAACAACGGTTGCTCATCAGCATCCCGGTACTGCTACTGATCACCGTCATTGCATTTCTCCTGTTGCAAGCGGCACCGGGTGATCCGCTCAATGCGTATATCCCACCGGATGCACCGCTGCCAGAAGAACAGCGCGAGGCACTGCGCCGTGAACTTGGGCTGGATCAGCCCCTGCCAATTCGCTATTTCTATTGGTTGTATGAAGCAGTGCAAGGCAATCTCGGCGTCAGTTCAAAGAACATGGAGCCCGTTGCAGACGCTATCGGTCGGCGCGTAATGCCAACCCTCACGCTCATGGGTACAGCGCTGGTTATCGGAATCACTGCTGGTGTGGTATTGGGCGTTATTGGTGCCGTGAAGAAATACTCCTTTATCGATAATCTCATGACCGTTCTCGCATTCCTCGGTATCTCTTTCCCTGTCTACCTGCTTGGCTTGCTGGGGCTCTATGTATTTGCCCTGCAACTGGGCTGGCTTCCGTCCGGTGGCATGAGCACACCCGGCAGGGGCGACGGATTCATCGAATCGATCAGGCACCTGATCCTGCCATCGCTCATCATTTCCATCCAGTACATCGCCAGCACCATGCGCTACACCCGCACCGCCATGCTGGATGTGATGGATCAGGATTACGTCCGCACCGCACGGGCAAAGGGCCTGGTGGAAAACGTAATCCTCATTCGGCACGCCCTCAAAAACGCACTCATTCCAATCATCACGATCATCGGATCGTATATTCCAGGCCTTATCGGTGGCGCCGTCTTTATTGAAGCTATTTACTCCTGGCCAGGAATGGGCAGCCTCTTTGTGGAAGGAGTGGAATCCCGGGATTATGCGCTCATCATGGGCCTCATCCTGATCCTGGCAATCATTATTCTCATCGTAAATCTGCTGGTCGATATCGCCTATGCAGTCGTAGATCCGAGGGTTCGCTATGACTGATACAGCACTCCGCAAATCCAGCCTGAACAAGGCTGAGGATCGTAGCGAAATCAAGGAGCTCCCCAGCCCGGGGAAGCTGGCGCTACGCCGTTTCATGAAACACAAACTGGCCGTTATCGGACTCGTGGTGCTGGTGCTCATCGTCGCCGCATCACTCCTCGCTCCGTGGCTGACCCCATGGGAGCCAAACCAGGTCGATCTGCGCGCACGCAGCGAACCCCCATCATCCGAGCATTGGCTTGGTACCGATCGTACCGGCCGTGATGTCCTCACGCGCACCCTGTACGCAGGTCGCATCTCGCTCATGGTCGGTGTGGTTGCCGTGATGATCTCGGTCGTCATCGGCGCATTCCTCGGGGCCGTGGCCGGCTACTTCGGCGGCATTTGGGATTCGATCATCATGCGCTCAACAGACGTCGTGATGACCTTCCCGGCCATCGTCGCAATCCTGACCCTCGCTGCAATCGTTGGCCCCGGCGTCCGAAACATCATTATCATCATCGGATTGCTGAACTGGCCGGTTCCCGCGCGACTCGTACGGGCCCGCCTGCTCAGTGTGCGGAAGCTGGATTACATCCACGCCGCGGAAACGATGGGGGCTCCTTCGTCCCGAATCATTTCCAAACATGCACTACCGAACGCCTACGATGTACTTATCGTGTACGCCAGTCTCGGTATTGCTACGGCAATTTTGTTGGAGGCTGGTCTAAGCTTCCTCGGGCTCGGTGTGCAGCCACCCCAGGCAAGCTGGGGAAATATGCTCAATGTTGCCCGCAACGTGAGTGTATTGGAAGGTCAGCCCTGGTTATGGGTACCTCCCGGGCTCGCAATAGTCCTCACGGTTTTGGCCGTCAACTTCGTTGGTGATGGCTTGCGAGACGCATTCGATCCTCGCGGAAAATAGGTTATTCGCGGGCCGGTTATCGGCCCGCATCATTTGGAAAGGGACCTCTCAATGGCATTGCCTGAGATCTTTGGCGGAGTTGTGCCGCCACTTTGCACGCCGTTCACCGCAGGTGGCGAAATAGACGCTGCCTCACTTGAGCGACTGGTTGAATATCAGGTTCAGGGTGGAGTCAGCGGTATCTTCGCACTCGGATCCACATCCGAAGCAGGCGCGATGAACGACGCCCAGCGCCGCGAAGTTCTGGAGCTCACGGTCAAGTTCGTGAATGGTCGCGTGCCGGTTCTGGCCGGCGCCATCGCCATGAGCACCGGAACCGTCATCGATTACGCGCGCATGGCCGAAGAACTCGGAGCGGATGCCGTCGTTCTTTGCGCACCGTTTTATATCCGACCCAGCCAGGAAGAAGTGAAACATCACTTCCGGCTGGTGCACGCTGCCACCTCCCTGCCACTCATGGCCTATCACATCCCGTTCAACGTGCAAACGGCAATCAATACCGAAACGCTGGCCGAGCTCGCCGAAGAAGGTGTGATCGCTGGTGTGAAGGACAGCAGTGGCGAGGAAGCCAATTTCCGCGCGATTGTCGCTGCAATGAAGCCCTACCCTCACATTTCGGTCTTCACCGGTTCTGAACTGACGGTTGACTACGCGATTTTCGCAGGCGCAGACGGCGTGGTTCCGGGCCTCGGTAACGTTGACCCGGCCGGATACCGCCGGCTGTTCGACACAGCAAAGGCTGGTGACTGGGACGCCGCCCGTGAAGAGCAGGCACGCCTCACCGATCTGTTCGCCATCATCCGCCAGGCAACCCCTGGCCGCGTTGGCTTTACGTCCAGTGCCCTCGGTGGTTTCAAAACCGCATTGCGTGAGCTGGGTGTGATCGAAACGAATGTCATGGCCACACCAATGACACCGCTGAATGATGAAGAAGCCGGCCGTATCCGCGAGATTCTCTCCGCCGCAGGACTCAGCCCTCG
>CAZYDY010000128.1:0-5928 GCA_964646245.1 uncultured Sphaerobacteraceae bacterium | reverse complement strand
ACGGATGCTGTACAGGCTGCCGGCTCGTTACCCATTGATGTGAATGCGCTCAATGTTGACCTGCTTTCGCTCTCAGCTCACAAGTTTTATGGGCCCAAGGGCGTGGGCATTCTTTACGCTCGTAAAGGCACCCGGCTGGAATGGACCCAGGAGGGCGGTGGCCAGGAATCCGGACGACGCGGAGGCACTGAAAACGTGCCCCTGATCGTCGGAATGGGCGAGGCGATTGTCCGTGCAGAGCAATCCAGAGAGCAATATGTTGCCTTCGCGACGGAGTTGCGCGACGAACTGTGGCGCGCCATCGAGGAACGGATCGATGAGGTAACCCTCAATGGCCCTCAAGCCGGACCAGATCGTTTGCCGAACAACCTCAACATCACCATCAACGGTGTGCAGGGCGAAACTGTGCTTCTGAGCCTGGACATGATGGGTGTCGAAGCCTCTGCAGGAAGTGCCTGTACCACCGGCAACTCCGAGCCGAGCCACGTGCTGCTGGCGATGGGACTGGATGAGGAAGCCGCTCGCGCCAGCCTTCGGCTCACTGTGGGGCGCGGCAACAGTATTGAGGAAATCCATCGTGCTGCCGACGCGCTCGCCGAAGTAGTGAGCCGGATCCGGACACTGGCAGGTCGCTAGGCGAATCGCTCCGGCAACTGCATGAGTGCTGCAGTAACTGTATCGAAATGAACATGGTCCACAGGTCCGTCCTCCAGCGACCAACAATCACTCAAAACACACGCCACCAGTGCACATTGCCACAATCTCTGCCGATCAATGCCGAGTTCTCGAGAGAAGATATTGAGACGTTGATCGTAGAGTTCAGTCAGGTTCGGATGCTGATCGATGCCTATTGGGTTGTAGAAGAACGGCCCAACCTCGAACGCTTTCTCCGCCAGAATCCCTTTTGGATCAATCATTACCCAATCGTTGCGGCCTGTGAGGATGTTGCCGTGATGGAAATCGCCATGCAGCAGCATTGGAGGCTCTGGATCGGCGATGAGGTCCCGCGCGTGCCGTAGTGCCAACTCCAGTTGCTCGGCAGGAATGATGGTCCGGCCTGAATCCGCATAAGCCCATAAAGACTTGAGCCAGGTTTTCAGATCCGGAAATGAGTGATCAACGCCGAATGGTACGGGTTGAATCGTTTCCTGCATCAGCCGAGCGGTGATGGTGGTGGCTTCTTCATCACTGATTTCGTCGGATCGTGCCAGTGTTTGTAGCATTTCACCTGGCTGGATACGCTCGAGCAGAATCCATGCACCAGATTCGTCAGCGTCGATGAGCTTCGCGTAACGACCGCTCCGGTTAAATATGCGCGTTGAAGCGATTTCGTTACTCACTTCCCAGTTTGGCGGGGCAAGTTTGATCACAACAGGACCAAGTGTTGCCGATTCGCCAAAGAGCACGAGATTCATGCGTAACTCTGGCCCGGCCCGGAGTCCGGTGATGTTGTGCATCTGGCAAACCGACTCGAGCAGCGCAGGGAGCCCATGCAGCCATCTGATACCGCTTTCGACTCCACCCCACAGAAATCCTCTTACGGTTTCCGCAGGGATATGGATGTTGTTCTGCAGGTTGAGGTCAGGGATCATTCGCTCTCGGCATCCTGTTCAGGATCACGCTCTTGCTCGCCTGCCGGTTCTTCGCGCGCGGATGCCAGGAGCTGCGCTGCGTCCTTGCCGTCGATAATGCCAAGCGGCGGGAGTTCGTCCAGCGATTGCAGTCCGAAATGACTGAGGAACTCGGCCGTGGTTCCGTATTGAATCGGATTACCGACCGTCGCCAGGCGGGCCACTGGTTCCACCAGTCCGCGGGCGTGCAGCTTCGCAATAACGCCGGATGAATCAACGCCGCGAACACGCTCGATTTCGCTGCGCGTTACCGGCTGCTGATAGGCGATGAGGGCGAGCGTCTCCAGCGAGGCTGAGGTCAGTTTTGCCTCCCGATCCAGACCGAGGAAGAGGCGGATTTTATCAGCGAATCGCGGATGCGTCGCGAGGCTCAACCGACGTCCATGGCGTTGCACGATCCAGCCACGGTTCTGCTGGTCTTCCAGCCAGGCGACGCCGATTTCAATATCTTCAGCATCCAGTTCTGTACCGGCAGCGATTTCTTCGATAGTGGGTGGCTCGGGTGAGACGAGCAGTATCGCCTCAACAAGTGCACCGAGTTCTTCCTCTGACAGTTCAAACGGCATGGCCTCGCGAGGCAGTCGAATCTGCTCGCTTGCCATACCAGTGGCTTCCTCAGTTGACAAACTCGTTCTCCATATCGTGCAGTGAATCCTGGTCCGCGACATCGCCGTTCGTAAGTTCAATCTCATCGAACAGGCTGCCCTGTTCTGCATTGATCATTCGACGACGTATCAGTACAAGCACCGCCAGGAAAGCCGTGGCTCGTTCGGTGCGGGTTGTTGCGTCTTCCGTGACGGTGTGGAATTTGATTCGGGTGAACTTCGAAACCGCGCCCAGCACGCGGTCTGTCATCTCACGGATCGAGACAATACGTCGCGCCCGAATCGATTCAACCGCCCTCGGCACGGCCGCAAGTCGGCGCCGAATCATTCGTAGCAGAACGCTGGGCTCATAGTTGGCCAGCCGTGTTTCAGCGACCTGATGATTCCGAACCACAGGGCCGGTAGTCGCAGGAGTGTAGGCGGCATAGCCTTCTTCCATCCGGCTGGAGAGTTCCGCCGCGGCTTTCTTGAGTTGCTGGTAGGCCTTCAGTTGCTCCACCAGGTCATCCGGGTCTGGTGACTCTTCTTCATCCACTGTGGGCGGACGAGGCAGCAGCCAGCGGCTTTTGAGGACGGTCAGGCGAGTGCCCACGCTCGTAAACTCGGCAATGATGTGTGGCCCCTGATCATCCAGCCCGGCAATGTGATCCAGAAATTGATCAGTCACTGCAACGAGCGACACCTCACTGATATCCAGTTTTTGGCGCTCGATCAGGTGCAGAAGCAAGTCAAGCGGGCCCTCGAACGAGGGCAAGCGGGTTTGGTATTGATCCAGTGTGATCATGCCAGTGTCGATGGACATTAGAACCGCTCCGCAGCGTCGTCAGCTTGCCTGAGCAATTGCAGTTGCTCATCTCCATGATCCCCGCCTGATTCGTGGTGGCGGATGAGATGGATAACGCGGTCATTGTAGCCAGCCTGCGAAGCGGCCAGTGCGCCTCGTTCCGCGTGGTTCGCCAAACGATGCAGTCCACGGACCAGCTCGGGAGCGCTTTCGATACGAGCGAATCGGCGATAGAGCGGTGCTGCAAACCGGGAAAGGACAACGTGGAGCCCTCGATCAATGATCGTGATTCGGCACTTCGCGCATGCCTTGCCGACATCGTGGATGAGGCCAGCTGTGATCGTGTCCTCTTCGGCTCCGCGCTCCAGGAGCCACGTGTAGACGCGAATGAGGTGCTCCTGGTCCGCAGTACCCAAAATGCGAAACTGATGTGCCATGGGCTCACTGAGGCGCTCCAGCGCATCGGGAGGAAGCTCTGGTGTTCTCGAGTTAGCATTGGCGGCATAAGACACCACTTGTCGGAGCCGGTACGGGAGCCTGACGGTGCTCATCACAAGAGTCCTGTGAGGGCTATGCGCATGAGGCCGTCATACACCGGGCTAATCATGCTGCTGAAGAGTGATCCGCCGCCCAGGCGTCCGCCCACAAAAATGAAAAGAATCAGGATCATGAACCCGTATTGCTCCAGAGGGCGCAGTATCGGGGTCCAGAAATCAGGCAAGATGCCGGTCAGGATCTTGTAACCGTCCAGGGGTGGCACAGGAATCATGTTGAAGGCGGCCAGGAGAATGTTAATGCGCATAAAGGTGTACAGCGCATCGAAGAGGTCGGGATTGCCGACACCATTGCGCACCATGTACTGAATGGGAATAGCGACGATCAATGCCTGAACGACATTGCTTGCCGGGCCTGCAGCAGCCACCAGGAGCATGCCTTCCTTGCGCCGGCGAGCCCATTTGCCACGGAAGTTTCCGGGTTGAACCGGTACGGGTTTACCCCAACCGATGAACGGGAAGCCCACGGCAATCATCACCATGCCGAAGAACCCGATGGGATCAAAGTGGGAGACGGGGTTGAATGTAATTCGACCCAGGCGTTTGGCGGTGTTATCGCCGAGTTTGTGCGCAGTGTACGCGTGCATGAACTCGTGGACTGTCACCGCAATCACGAACGACGCCAATATGAAAATGACTTGCTGAACTGATTGCTCGAATCGAAACACGGCGCCATTCCGGGTAATAAAACGCTAAACGCGGGCGACGATTGCTCGACCACCCGCGTTTAGTGTACGTCATGCTTGTGTGCCTACACTGTGGATCCAGGGTAGAGGTGGCAGGCCACGAAGTGACCGCCGCCCTGATCAACGAACTTCGGATCCTGCTGCTTGCATACATCCATCACATACGGACAGCGTGTATGGAAGTGGCAGCCGCTCGGCGGATTGATAGGGCTTGGAACGTCACCCGTAAGGATGATACGTTCGCGCTTCTTCTCAATCACCGGGTCCGGGATCGGCACCGCTGATAGCAGCGCCTTGGTGTATGGATGCAGTGGATCGTCATACAGCGCATTGCGATCTGCCATCTCTACAATCTTGCCGAGATACATCACGGCAACACGGTCTGAGATGTGGCGCACAACCGAAAGGTCGTGGGCAATGAACAGGTAGGTCAGGCCGAGCTTGTCCTGCAGGTCTTCAAGCAGGTTCACAACCTGCGCCTGAATGGACACGTCCAGCGCCGATACCGGCTCGTCTGCGACGATGAAGTCCGGGTTAGCGGCCAGTGCGCGGGCAATACCGATGCGCTGTCGCTGTCCACCCGAGAACTCGTGCGGATAGCGGTTGGCGAAGTAGGGGTTGAGGCCTACTGTCTGCAGGAGATCCTGCACGCGCTCGGTGCGCTCGTTCTTTGGAACCAGTTTGTGAATCTGCATCGGTTCGGAAACGATGTTTCCGACGGTCATACGTGGATTCAGTGAAGCATAGGGATCCTGGAACACCATCTGCAGGTGACGGCGCATTTTGCGCATGTCGCCACCATCGAGCTTGGTGAGGTCCTTGCCATCGAAGATAACTTCGCCTGAGGTCGGCTTGTACAGCTGCAGAATCGCGCGGCCGGTGGTGGACTTACCACAACCAGATTCACCTACGAGACCGAGGGTCTCGCCACGATTCACATGGAAGCTAACGCCATCCACGGCCTGTACCGCGCCAACCTGGCGCTGGAAAATGATGCCTTCAGTCAACGGAAAGTGCATCACCAGGTTCTTGACATCAAGCAGCGGAGCACTGGGCTCTGTGGCTGTGGTTGATGTTGTTGGCTGTTCTGTAACAGCAGACATGGTTACTCCCTCCGAAGATTACTGTTCGCCCATTTGGGCAGAGCTCACGCCCAAATCTGGGGCGTCTGGATCGATATCGGCAGTGCTGTCAGATGGCAATGTATGGCCGTACTTGGCAGCAATTGCGTCCTGGTCGTCGTCCTTGCTCACTTCTTCCCAGAACCAGCAGGCGCTGAGGTGATCGGGACCGACTTCCATAAGCGGAGGATTCTTCTGCTCGCACTTTTCACGCGCATAGTTGCAGCGCGGAACAAATGGGCACATATCCGGAAGATCAATAAGATCAGGCGGAAGACCGCGAATCGGCTGGAGCTTCTCGCGGGTGCGGGCATCAAGTCGAGGAATCGACTTCATGAGGCCCACGGTGTATGGGTGACGTGGATTGGCGAAGATCTCTTCAGTCGACGCGGTTTCCACAATGTGACCGGCGTACATAACCTGCACGCGGTCGGCAATACCTGCAACCACACCCATGGAGTGGGTGATCATCATCACACCGGCGCCGGTTTCGTTCTGGAGATTTCGCATCAGGTCCAGAATCTGGGCCTGAATGGTCACGTCAAGA
>CAZYDY010000127.1:0-5947 GCA_964646245.1 uncultured Sphaerobacteraceae bacterium | reverse complement strand
GAGCCAGAATCACCTGTTGACATCGCTATAGTTTAGGACTATACTTACAACCAGTAAGCATGAAGGAGTATTCGCATGTCAACAAGCACCGCTCCTGCCTATCAACACAGTATCTCTGAAACCACCTGGATCAGACTGATGCGCGTGTACCAGCAGATCGACAAGCGCACCGCCCAGATCATGAAAAACCATGGTCTTTCCGTGAGCCGCTTCGATGTTTTGGTTCACGCTGGTGTCGGTGAAGGTCGCACCCAGCAAGAACTGGCGGACGCCATGTTCGTCACCAAGGGAAACATCACCCAGTTGCTGGACGGGATGGAGGCAGAGGACTTGCTGTACCGGCGTCGTAAGGGTCGCACGAACCATATCTTCCTGACAGATAAGGGACGTGAGATCCGACAACGGGCGATGGCAGATCAACTACGCACAATCGAAACGGCAATGAGTTCATTAGCCGAAGACGAACTCACAGTACTCAACAAGTTACTTCGCAAGATCGACCGATCGCTCTCAAGCAAAACCAAGTAGGAGGAACCCCAAATGACCAGACCAAGTGCACCACTTTCAGGCATTCACCATATTAGCGCCATGACCGGCGATGCCCAGAAGAACGTGGATTTCTATACTCGTCTTCTCGGCATGCGCGCCGTAAAGAAGACCGTGAACCAGGACTCAATCGACGTTTACCACATGTTCTATGCAGACGCTGATGGCAACGCCGGTACCGACCTCACCTTCTTCGCCTTCCCGGGCGTTGTGCCTAACCGCGAAGGAGCCGGCGAGATCAACCAGTCCGTACTGCGAGTTGCCACCAATGACAGCATTGAATGGTGGAAGCAGCGATTCGACAAGTTCGGTGTGAGCTACGGCGAGGAGACCGAACTGCAGGGACACAAGTTCCTGCCATTCACCGATCATGAGGGCCAACGCCTTGCACTGATGTCCGATGAGGGCGGTGAGGTAACCATTCCCGCGGGAAATCCATGGGAACACAGCACTGTTCCGGCGGAGCACCAGATTCTCGGACTCGGCGCAGTCAGTATCACGACTGGTCGGCCGCAAGAAACGCTTCGCATGCTCACCGAAATCATGGGCTTCGAGATCATCGCCGACGAGCAGGGGCCAGAGCATCCCGATCACCGGATCGTGCTGCTGAAGATCCACACAGGTGGCCCTAACGGCCTGATGATTGTGCATGTTCGCCCCGATATGGACATGGCCCGCAATGGGGCCGGCGGCGTGCACCACGTCAGCTTCCGTACCGCAACGCACGAGATTTTCACCGAATGGAACAAGTACCTGGCCAGCCAGGGAGTCCGCGTAACGGAAGAGATCGATCGCTTCTACTTCATGGCGATGTACTTCCGCGAACCAGGCGGTGTTCTCTATGAGATTTCCACCGACGGACCTGGCTTCGCCACCGACGAAGATCCCGACAAGATGGGTCAGCAGTTGGCACTGCCACCGGCTTTCGCACCAATGCGCGACAAGATCGAGCCGATGCTCCTGCCGCTTGATACCAGCTTCGAACGCGTAACAACCGAGTTCGGCGAAGAAGTGCCGGAGCCGGCGAACGTTTAGCGACCGTCATTCTGGCAGACCCGCTCCACTTTTCAACCTGTAGGCCCGTTCCGCGGAGCCAGAGGTTGAGAGTGGTGCGGGCACCGGAATGCACCGTGGCGGCAAGTATTGCGACTCACGAACCCGTACGACTCGATCTGCGGATCGAGGGACGGGTCTACAAATGGAGGAATCACTTTTGGAAACAAACACACATCCACACGGCGGAGGACGCGTGCTTCAGGCAGGTGCACCGCTGGAAGACGCAAAGAAGGTACTCATTCTCATGCACGGGCGCGGAGCTTCTGCAGCCGACATCATTCGTCTGGGCGATACCATCGTTGGCGAAAATTCGACTGACGTCGCCTTCCTCGCTCCCCAGGCGACGAACAACACATGGTATCCAGTGAGCGGTTTCCTGCCGCAGGATCAACTGGCGCCATGGCTCGAGAGCGCACTAATGGTGATCGACGAAGTCATCGATACCGCCACCAACGCCGGCATTCCGAACGAGAAAATCATCCTGGGCGGCTTCAGCCAGGGAGCCATGCTCAGCCTCGAATATGCCAGTCGCAACCGCCGCGAAATCGGTGGTGTGATCGCGTTCAGTGGATCGATTATCGGTCCGGTTGATCAGCCTTATGAGCTCTCCAGGGACGTTACCGGTTTGCCCATGTTCATTGGCTGCGGCACGAACGATAGCTGGATCCCTGCCTCGGCAGCACAGAACAGTGCCGAGCTCTTCTCAGAAGGCGGAGCCGAGGTTGACATCCGCATCTACGACGGCATGGAACACATGATCAATGAGGATGAAGTCAAGGCCGCAGCCGCGTTAATCGCGAAGGTCTAGAACGGAGCACTCATGAAATTTGCCGCGAATGTAGACCCGCAAGCCGATGCGCAGCGCGTCTTGCAGCAAGCCAGATACGTGGATTCCCTGGGGTACGACGCGATCCTGATGCAGGATCATGCGTATCTCGGACGCTTCGGTGAAACCACCACGCTCCTTGCCGCCATTGGCGCGGTAACGGACACCGTGGAGGTTAGTGGGAACGTGCTTACCGCTCCATTCCGCCTGCCCGCGATTCTCGCCAAGGAGATCGCGACTCTCGATGCCATTACCGGTGGCCGGGCAATGCTCGGCCTCGGAGTCGGCGCGAACTCCAACGGTATCGCTGCATGGGGTGGCCCGGCCTACGCCAACAAGAGCGACATGTTCCGCGCATATCGCGATGCGATGCACATCATTCGCGGTTTGTGGGAATCGAACGGAGAGCCGTTCAGCTACGAAGGATCGGTGCTGTCGGTCAAGGACATAGAGTTCGGACCCATTCCTTCCCGACGCATCCCGATCATGACCGGAGCTATGGGTCCGCAATCTCTGAACCTCACCGCCAAACTTGCCGACGGCATCAGTGTGAGCTCCAGTTACGTGCCATATGAGAGGTTGCCATGGTTCCGGGAGCAACTGGATGCTGGCGCGGAGGAACATGGCCGTGACCCATCGGAACTGTTCATCAACTACAACGTGATGGGCTACATCCACGATGGCGGCAGTAACGTGCGTCCGCGCAACGAAGGCGTGTTCTGGGGAGATCTCGACTGGTGGACAGAGCGCCTGGGCACCATCAAGGATATGGGCGTCACCCAGTTCACATACTGGCCTGTGCACGGCGATTTCGATGATCAACTGCGTAGATTCATTGAGGATGTCGCACCAACCGTTCGATAGCCCCACACACAACTGAGAAACACCACAAGGCGTCGGATGCATTTCCGGCGCCTTTTCCTGTGGTGTCGAAAATCAGTGAATCCGGTGTTTCGCCACGGCAAAGGATTCGCTATACTACGGCTATTCGCGCCTCGCATTTCGATTGTCAATATATGCCTTCGCACGGAGTGAGTGTATGTCTGCACGGCCCGGGAGTCGTCCGGCTCCCTATTACGCCTCTTCGTTCGTCGGGCGTGAGACCGAACTCGCTCAGTTGCGGGCCTTGATTGATGATCCCGAGGTGTCGCTCGTCTCCATCACTGGTGCCGCTGGTGTTGGCAAAACGCGATTGGTTGCAACCGTCGCGTATGAATCGACCGCGCCAGATGTCTTGTTCGTATCTCTCGCCACCGTTCGCGATAGCGATTTGGTGTTGCCAGAGATCGGCCGCGCCCTTGACCTCGCCGGTGATACCTTCGATGACGGTATCCGGGAACGGTTGTCCGGGTGGGACGGTATCCTGATCCTCGACAATTTCGAGCAAGTGATCGATGCGGCTCCAATGGTGGCTGAACTCCTGCCGAACAATCCGGACCTGACGATTGTGGTGACCTCACAACGTCCACTGCAGATAGAAGGCGAGCGCGTGGTTCGCCTCACACCACTCGCTGTGCCGGAAAGCAGCACCGATGTGGCAACAATCCGGGCCGTTCCCAGTGTGCAGTTATTGATCAATCGGGCGTTACAACAGGATGTTTCGCTGGGCGAAATGCTGGAGGAAACGGAAACAATCCAGGCCGTGGCCGAAATTTGTCGCAAGCTGGATGGGTTGCCGCTCGCCATTGAGCTGGCTGCCTCCCGCCTGGTGAGTCTCTCGCCGGAAATGGTGCTGGATCAACTCGACAAGGGTCAGCGCATTCTTTCAACACTTCGCCGCGATACACCCGAACGCCAGCGCACCATGCACTCCGCCATCAGCTGGAGCCATGACTTGCTTCCCGAAGAGATTCAGCAGGTATTCCTGTGGCTGGGAACATTCTCAAGCGGCTTCGATCTGGATATCGTTGAGAAGGTGAGCGATGAACTTGAGATCGCGACACCATCCTTCGATATCGTCAGCGAACTGATGAACCTGAGCCTGATCCAGTGCATAAGTCGCGGGGCGAATCCCTGGTACCAAATGCTGGAATCGATCCGTAGCTTCTGCCTGACAACGTTGAACGAATCTGGTGGCCGCGATTCAGCCGAGGAATGTGTCGCCGAATACGTCATCGACCTGGCCACACGAAGCCGTGAGGAACTTAGCGGACCAAATATCGGAGAGTGGATGGCTCGTCTTGCGCGGGAACGGGCCACGATTCGTGGTGCAGTGCGCTGGGGGCTGGATCACGAGGATCCAAAGGTGCCGATGGCAGTGGGTGCACGCATGTTCCCCTTCTTTGAACAGGAGGGTGCCTGGCGTGAGGCGGTGGACTGGATTGACTCAGCCATGCAATGGCAGGAGAAACTGCCAGCCGAAGATGTGATCAATGCCCTGATCTCCAAAATCTCCATGCATGAGAAAGCCCACGACCTGGAGAACGCGGAAGAGACCGACGCTTTCGTCGCCCAACTGCTCTCGCAGCACGATTTTCCCATCCTGGAGATGCGCTACCTGGTTGTTACCGGGAATATCGCTATCGACCAGCAGGAGTGGGAAGCCGCCATGGCCAAATATGCGCGGGTGCTGGAACTCGGCGAGCAGCATAACCACATCCCCGCAATCGGCACAGCCCTGGCGAACCTCGGCAATATCGCCCAGCACCGGGGTGATCACGACGCAGCGAAGGAGTACCTGCTCCGCGCGCTCGATCTGTTCGATGAGACTGAACACATGCATAACTCCGCACAGGCGCTCTCCAACCTCGCCAGTGTCGAAACGTCGCGGGGCAATTACAACGAGGCGCTTGACTACATTGAACGGGCCACGGAGCTGGCCGAAGGGCTGGGATTGCGCCATACACGCATCTACAACCTGCTGGCAGTCGCATCGGTCAACCTCGGGTTGATGGAGCTGGATGCGGCCGATGCAGCAGCGAAGGAAGCGATAACTGAAGCGCAGGATCTTGGCCTGCATCAACTTGAAGTTATCGGCTACATTCGGCTGGCTTCCTCGGCGCTCTTTCGTGAGGATGTTGATCAGATATATGAGAACGTCCGCCACGCGCTCACAGCGCAAGAGAAAGCCCACGGCAGCCAGGAGTACGTGCAGCTGGGGACCCTCCTGGCAAGTGCCCTGGAGCTTCAAGGTCGCCAAACCGAGGCGGTGCCGATTCTGGGCAAAAGTCTCGCCTGGGGCACCGGGATCGATCACTCCCCTGACCTTCAAGCCCGAAACTACCTCGATGCCCTCCAGGCTCGTCTGCGTGCATCCGTTCCGGATTACGACCGGCTGATCGAGACTGGCGAAGCCTGGAGCGAGCAGGCGTTCATTCAGGTATTGACGCATACAATGCGACGAGCCCGGTCCAAACCCGGGACGTTGCTGGTGCGAGTTCCTGAACGGTCCCCTACTCCGCTCGATCAGCTGACCCAGCGCGAGAAAGAGATTTTGCAGCTGCTGGTGAATGGCAAGTCAACGCAGGGAATGGCCGACCACCTCAGCCTGAGTCCGCGCACTGTCACCACCCATATCGG
>CAZYDY010000126.1:0-5948 GCA_964646245.1 uncultured Sphaerobacteraceae bacterium | reverse complement strand
ATGAAATCCAGCTTGTTTTCTACCGCGAACTGAATGTCCTCGATATCTGCGTCGGTCAGCGCTCCGCCCTTGATGGGTGCTCCGGGCAGGGTGACACCCTGACGGCTCAGCACATCGCCGGGTCGGGTGACGACGGCCATGGCGTGGTCGCTGTGGACTTCCTCGATCACCAACTCGATGAGGCCATCGGAAATGAGCACGCGAGATCCGGGCTCGACGACTTCAAGGAACGAATCCAGGTTGATACCGATTTCGGTGTTGGATGAAACGACAGGACCCGGCACCAGGCGTATGCGATCTCCACGATCGATCTGCACTCCGAAGGCGTCCTCAGGGAGCGGGCCGGTTCGGATCTTCAGCCCGCGCAGGTCGAGCAAGATCGGGATGTGCTTGTCTACACCTTCGGCGGCTTCGCGCACCATATTGATCAGTTGAAGTCGATCTTCAGCCGATCCGTGGGCCGCGTTGACGCGCACAACGTCTGCACCTGCATCTATGAGCTTCCGCAGCATTTCTACTGAGTTAACTGCCGGACCAAGCGTGGTTACGATTTTTACTTTACCTGTCATGCTCAACCCTGTGTCTCATCACGGCTCTGTGAGGACTTCTCCCCGCATATTCATGGTGTCAATGGTACAAGAAATCCGGTGTGCATATGTTATTCAAACGTTTCGCCCCTCGACCGCGGTGGGTCGAGGGGTGAAAGCACGAACATTTACTCGTAGCGAAGTGCTTCTGCCGGCAGTGTTCGGCTTGCCTGGCGGGCGGGCAGCCAGCTCATGAGCAGGGCCATGCCGATAGCGAGGCCGAGTGTAATGACGAGCGTCATCCACGGAACGGTGAATGATACGCCTTCCACGCCACCGGTCATCTCTTCATCCTGGGTCAGCGTGTAGCTGACAATCAGTCCGAGGATGGCACCGGCTACCGAACCAAGCACCACGATGATGCCAGTTTCGATTACGAAGGCGCGACCGATGGTCTTCGCCTGGAATCCAAGTGCTCGCAGTACACCAATCTGTTGGCGACGTTCCACTACCGCCCGGTAGGAGATTACGCCGACCGCGGCGACACCCACAATGAGGCCGAGGCCCATGAACCATTGCAGCACGGTCATGAATCCGCTTTGCTGAGCCTGGAACTCCTCCATCATTTGAGCGATATCGGTGCCCTGTGCACCGAACTGCAGCAGCGCCTTCTCCATGTCCGCGGCCACTTCTTCGGCTTCCCGACTATCGTCGAGCTTGAAGAAGTACGTCGTGGCAACCGGAGTGAGATCCGGTGCGATTTCACTTAGGGTCGGGGCGCTCAGGTAGTATCCGAAGAACATGGAATACTCGGCGTCCATCACACCAATGACGGTGAGTTCTACCGCATCCCCGGCTTCGCCACGCGCTGTGAAGGTGTAGGGCTCAAAGGTCTCGTCGTCGATTTCGGTGAGGCTGATCGCATCCGGGGAGCCGATGGCCATGGCGGCCTGATCGCCTCCGGCCTGAATCATGCTGGAACTCACTACCACCACGTTCGGCTCGGTCTTCAGTGCCTCGCGAACTGCCTCGTCTGACTCATAGCCCTCGGCACGGCTACCAAAGCTCATCTCGGTGAGATCGACCCAGCTTTCGTCCACGGCGAACATCGACGTTGCGGTCACCCAGTCGGGTTCGTCGTCAGACGTTACCTGAACCTCATCCAGGATCGGTCCCAGCATATCAACCCGGGCGGGATCGCTTACGCCTTCCAGGTTGACTCCACGCTCTTCCAACTCGGTATCGATGTCATCGAGCTGATTGGTGTTCATCATATCGACCTGAACATCCAGCCCGGCCATGGCGTTACCGCCCATGAACGACTGCGTGAAGATGTTGTTGACCGATGCCATAACCACGATCGAGAAGACGATGAGCGAGAACATGGCGATGGTCATGCCACTGCGACCACCGTTGGCCTTTGGATATGCCACACCGAGGCGCACCGCTCCGAGCCAGCCCTTCACGCGGGATCCGAGGCCCTGCACCAGGCGCAGCAGCAGATCCATGTGCTGCATGATGATAAGTGTGCTGGCGGCGACCATTGATAGGCCGCTGAGCAGGAAGAGTTCGATTCCTCCGCTGCCCATATCACCGAAGATGCGGTTGAACAGGGACGTTGGCATGGACCACACGATCAGCACGAAGAATCCGACCAGGGTCAATACGGCCTTGTTGTTGATACCGAACCAGTTCGTGATGAGCGCGATCGAGAACGGCACCATGGTGATACCGATAAGGAAGAGCGTGATTTGCGGATTGGTCTCGCCCACATAGATCAGGTACGCGCCGAGCAGGATTCCGATGACGCCGAAGATCAGCGGTCGCTTGCTCTGGCGAGGAGACTTCACTTCCGGAATATCTCGCAGGGCCGCCACAACGTTGAGTCGGCTGGCTCGCCAGCTGGAGAAGATAACCGCCATGAAGGTGATGATGACACCCAGGGCGTATGCAATAACGATTGAGCGAGGGTGCACGTAAAGCTCTATTGTGAAGAGTCCGCCGAGCATGTTCTGTACGGCAAAGGCGATCACCCAGGCCGCGGCCACACCCAGTGCGGTGCCGACCAATCCGGAAAGCAGCGTATAGCCGGCACCTTCCGAGAGGAACTGCTGTATCAGCATGCTTCGCTGGCCGCCAATGGCGCGAGCCATACCCATTTCTCCACGGCGTTCGGCCGCGAGCATGGTGAAGATGAGCACGATAAGCAGTACGCCTACGGAAATGCTGAAGAGTCCGAAGCCGATGAACATGGTCACGAAGACCGAACCGATTAGCTCTGCCTCTTCCAGGAACTGACCCTTGAAATCGGCCGACGTCATGCCCGAACCGGCGAGTCGCTCATTCAGGGTGGCCATTACCTCTTCGGAATGGGTAGCGCCTTCCCGGGAATCGCCAGTGTTTGAGACCACCACTGTATTCCAGGCTTCTGATTCGCCAGTTGCCTCTCGCATCTGATCGAGGCCGACGATGATGCCTGGAGAGTTGGGCTGGTTCACTGAACCGGTGAGCATCTCGTTGGGTGTGATTCCCGCTACTTCAGCGATGTAGAAGTTATTGCCCAGTACGTAAATCAGATAGCCGCCCTCGGCGATATCCAGATCCTCGGACAGGCGCTCGGTGATGTAGACCTTGTCCGCACCGAGCTGCCCGGTATCGAGCGCTTCGCCGTTGATATCCCTGACATTGAAGTCATCAAAAGTCTGTTGCTCCGCCGCGACAACACCCACCGATGGTTCGGCGGCGGTGCCCTGTTCGAACAACGCCAGTGGATTACTGACATCTGCCGGTGCGGAATCACCGATGTTGATGGCAGGGGCAAAGGACACCAGGAGGCCACCAACGGCGTCAACTTCCAGGTCCTCCGTATGGGCGCGGACTTCGTCCACCGCCGATCCGGGAACCGTACTGGTAAGCGCGGAGAGGATATTCACCTCTTCATCGTCTGCAGTACTTGCGACAACCATCTGGTCTGCTTCGGCAAATGTGTCGTACACCTCTCCACCAACTGAGTGGTTCAAGGTATCGCCAACCGTAAGGGCGGCAGCACTGATAAGTGTGGCTAACATGAGGCCAGCGACAATAAGCCCACTTTGCGCCTTGCGTCGCGGGATATTCCGCATTCCCATACGGAAGATAACCGTGCGCCGTATAGCGACCCAAATGACCGCGGTCAGGCTGAGTACCAATAGCACCAACATCACAATCATGATGTTGTTCATTGGCACACCGAATAATGTTTCCATGAGGTCTCTCCTCTCTCAGGCCAGGGCTGTTACCGAACCGCTTCGCCCAGGAGGTCTGCGTTCTGCGATTGGAATGATCCGCCGTTCTGCTCCGGGAATTCTTCGCCGGTGATCTCGCCATCCTGCATGCGCACGATGCGATCGCACATATTACCGACGCCGTGATCGTGTGTGACGAGGACGATGGTGAGCCCCTGCTCCTGATTGAGTTGCTTGAGGAGTCCCATAATGTCCGAGGCGGATGTTGAATCCAGTGCACCAGTTGGCTCATCTGCCCACACGATTGCCGGCTCATTGACGAGTGACCGTGCGATGGTTACGCGCTGGCGCTGCCCACCACTCAGCTCTGCGGGACGGTGTCCTGCCCAGTTGGCGAGTCCTACGCGTTCCAGTGCTTTCATGGCGCGTTCGCGTGCTTCGCCTGGTTTTACATCAGCGACCAGCAGTGGGAGCTCTACGTTTTCTACTGCGCTCAGCACCGGAAGCAGGTTGTACACCTGAAATACGAAGCCCATGCGCCGGGCCCGGTACCGGGTGCGCTTTTTGTCTCCCATGTCGGCGATATTCTCGCCCTCAATGGAAATGACACCGCTGGTTACGTCATCCAGGCCGCTCAGGCAGTTGAGCAGCGTTGTCTTGCCACAGCCGGAGGGGCCCATGACGCCCACCATTTCGCCTCTCTTAACCGAGAAGTTGATTCCTTTCAGGGCGTGGAGTTCGGTGGAGCCGGTGTTGTAGATTTTCGAAACATCCTGTGCCTCAACGATAACGTCTGAATGCCCGTTGGTTTGCGGCGTTTGCTCTTTTCGTCTTGAAAACATTTCTTGCTCCTGATTAAGATGTGTCTCTCATCCACCAGCCGAGTTTTCTTTCCAAATAATCGGACTGCTCGACTGCTGGCCGTATAGTACGCATCAAACTGTCACATTTCTATGTCTCAAACCCAACGGAAGAATGAATTACCAGCTATCCCCCAAAACACAAAGAAGGAGGGCCGGTAGTACCGGCCCTCCTTGCACAATTTTCAGTTGCTATGCACTAACGATTTTTCATTAACGCATTCTTGATTACAACCAGGATCGCAGCGAAGATTGCCGCCACGATGATGCTGACAATCAGGTTTCCGCCAACGGCGTCAGTGAAGAAGCCGGCAACGAACGCACCGATGAGACCGAGAATGAGGTCACCAACGATACCGCGGTTTGTGCCGGTAATAACACCCGCCAACCAACCAGCTGCCACGCCGACTACCAGCCACCAAATAATTCCCACGTCGTTTATCTCCTACTAAATCGAACACGAACCACCCCAATGTGATTCTCACGTGACTCACAAACGCAAACTGCGTGCCAAGCCACATTGTTATCGTTACTTAGGTAGAAGAGTTTCCTGATTTCGCCTGGCGTTCACGCAGGCGTCGGATTGCCTCAGCCCGACCGCCGATTTCGCTGGGAACGGTGGTATCGGTGCTATCGCCGAAGTCGTATTCCGGATCGGACTCGTCGCTCTCATCCGTCTCTTCGGCGAGCACCGGCTCCGGGTCAGTGGTTGCGGAGTCAAGCGCAGCGGTGAATGCATCGTCGCGGGGTTCAGTTATTACATCCGCCGTGGCAGCGTCGTCGAGAGAGGGCCCGATTTCCGCTTCGCCAGTTCGGCCGGTCACGCGAGGTTTGGGCACAACACGTGTGGTGGAAAGGCCGGCTTCATTCGATCGCGTCCGGCTGGTTAGTGGCTTTTTGCGGAAGCCGTATCCTTCTTCCCGGGACCAGACGCCAGTAACGCCAAAACTGGAAACATAGAACCAACACCAGATCAGGACAGCCAACGTGAGGAAGCCCCACGTTACCAACGCGACCATGCTGCCTGTGTCGTCGTCCGGGTTAATGAGCATGACCACGAAGGTGAACACCACCAGGGCCGTGCCGGCTATGGAGATCACCCCTCCGAGCCCCTGGATAAAGCGTATCCAACGACGTTGCAGAATCGAGCGATCGATATCTTCCGGATTGACATCCTTGTATTTTCGTTCTGGTCCAAAGGTGCGAAGGGCCCACCCCAGTAACATAAGGGTGGCACCGTACCCCATACCAAACAGAACGTAATCCACCGTTTCTCCTCATCCGGCCGAACAATCTCTGCAAAAGTCTACTCTGCTTATGCAACGGTTGCAGGCCGA
>CAZYDY010000125.1:0-5978 GCA_964646245.1 uncultured Sphaerobacteraceae bacterium | reverse complement strand
ACTCCAGCACCAATGACACAGATAACATCATCATTGAGGATGCCGGAAGGAATGAGATGGAGCTTGAATGTACCCTTGTCGGTTTTAACGGTGTGGCCAGCATTACTGCCGCCATTTGCCCGCACCACCATACTCGCTTGCGATGCGAGGGCATCCGTAAGTTTGCCCTTGCCCTCATCGCCCCATTGTCCGCCCATGATGACTGTTGCTGGCATTTCAGCCTCTCTGTACCGCTGTATCAACACAAAACGGCAAACACATCTCGATTGCCGAAGCTATTGTCGCATGTCCCGCAGTTCAGCGAAGCGTCGCTTCTCCTCATCGGACAGATCCGTAGGAAGCGCCACCTCCACAGCGACGAGCAAATCACCGGCGGGCGACTTGCCACGGGCCGGCATTCCCTTGCCTCGCAGGCGGAATACTCGGCCGTTTTGCGTACCTTCCGGAATACGGAGGGCGATCCGGCCATCGAGTGTTTGCACGATAGCTTCACCACCCAGCAGTGCAGTGAACAGGGGGATCTCGATCTTCGTGCGGATATTGCGACCGTCCATCTCGAAGCGGGAGTCACGGATCACATTGATAAGCAGGTAAACGTCACCGTTCGGCCCGCCATTCATTCCAGGCCCACCCTGGCCCGAGATGCGAACGCGTGATCCGGTCTTAACCCCCTGGGGAATGCGTACCTCCAGAGTCTTGGTCCGGCTCACCTGGCCGGTCCCGTTACAGGTTGGGCAGGATGCTCCGCGGGCAAAACCGGTTCCACCACATGTCTTGCAATGTTCGGGTGAGTTCACGGTCAGTTTGCGATGGGTACCTTCGAATGCTTCCTGCACGGTGATGTCAGCATGAACTTCGAGATCTTCACCGCGAGCCGGTCTACCGGTGCGAGTTGTGGTGCGTCCCCCGCGTTCTTCGTTTCCAAAGAGCAGGTTGAAGAAGTCGGAGAAACGGCCGCCCCCGTCACGGAAGCCTTCACCCTCGGTCCATTCCCAACTGCCGGAAGGTGCGCCGCCGCCAGTGAACCACTGTTCGAAGTCCTCGTCCTGCGACGAGGTAGCGTTGGTGCGATAGGTGGTGCGGCCGGAGCCACGATTGAACGTGGCATCGTTCGGATCAATCCCGGCATCGCGATAACGTTGCCAATCTTCACCGAAGCGATCATACATCTTGCGCTTTTCTGCATCGGAAAGCACTTCGTACGCTTCGTTGACTTCCTTGAACTTGTCTTCGGCCGTGGGATCGTTGGGGTTCGCGTCAGGATGGAACTCACGAGCCTTGGTTCGGAAAGCAGATTTGATTTCGGTTTCTGAAGCAGTGCGAGGAATACCCAGCACCGCATAATAGTCTTTGAATGCTACAGGCATGGTGTCTCCTCAGGAACATGTATCACTGCAGCTATTCTACAAGGTTGAGTCGGATTGTGTCAACTATCCTCACTCTTGCGATTCTGTGCCGCTTCAATAACTGGTTTGAACGGCATGATGATCCGTGATTCGCCAGACTGGATACGCCGATAGGCGCGGTTGAGCCACCAAAATCCGGCAGGAACGATTGCCAATACGCCCCATGGGAAGAAAATAGCGACTATTGCCAGAACGGCCGCAAGCATGTCTTCCATCAGGCTGACGATGGGGTTACCGAGTCCACGTGTGCTTTTTGTGATTCCCGGCCGGGAAGATGCTTTCAGCCAGTGAACGGCGCCGCCAATAATGAGGCCGAAGATAAGCGCCCAAACGATGTGGATATGATCATTTTGATGCGCCACTGCCATGAACACCAGTGCGGCTGCGCCGGGCCGAAGGGCTGTGTGGACGAAGTCACTGATGTGATCCACTTTCGCAATCTTGTCTGGAACCAGTTCGAGGGGAAGAGCCAGCAGAATCACAAGTAGACCCACGTTAGAGGAGAGCCAGTCATACGGAGTAGGGAGGTTCACAAAACTTGTGGTGCGATCCGCCAGGGCCAGGACCAGGATCGGAAAGTAAGCATTGAGCCCTGCGCTGGCGGCAAGTCCGGCTCCGGTGAGAAACAGCATAAACATCTGTATGATGTGCTCCAGGTGAAAGGTGTTGGAAAACCACAAATGCGGCAGTGTTCGATTATACGAAAACTGCCGCATTCTCGCCGTGAGGCGGTTTTGTCACTTAATCAATCTGGCGAACAACGCTCACCAGCTTGCCCTGCACACGCACATTATCGGCAGATGTGTAGATCGGATCCATGGTGACATTGGCTGGCTGCAGGCGAACCTGCTCACCCTCGAGATAGAATTTCTTGAGCGTGGTCTCGCGCTCGGATTCGAGCCACACTGCCACCGTCTCGCCGTTCTCACAGGTATTCTGTGCCCGCAGCACGACGATGTCACCATCGTTAATGAGTGCATCGATCATCGAGAGACCCTTGACTCGCAGTGCGAACAGACCCTCGCCATCGCGCGGCGCGATCTCCGGGCTCACATCGACAGTGCCGAGAACGTCCTCAGGCGAGAATGCATCGGGCACCTCAATCGGCAAACCGGCGGCGATTTGACCAACGATATTCACTGGCACAGTGTTACTGTTGCGCTGTGGAACGCGGCCAACGAGCTCAATTCCACGGGAAATGTTGCGGTTGCGGCGAATAAGATTGCGCTCTTCCAGAACCTTCAGGTTGTAATCAACAACGCTCGTGGAAGAGATGTTCAACTCATTCTTAATATCCCGGATTGTGGGTGGGTAGTCATTTTGATCCAGGAATGCCGCGATATAATCAAGAACGGCTTGTTGGCGTTCGGAGAGTTTCTTCATGTTCATGGGCCTCACTTCGCTGAGCCAGGCGAGTTGGCTCGTGACATATCGACACCCCGAGTATAGTTTCGAACACTTGTTCGTGTCAACCCAATTCAGATCATCTGTTCGATATTTATGTATCACTCTGCACTTTGACCGGGATATAGATAGCCAAAATGATTTCTGACCACACTTTGAGAAAACTCGATTACGCCGAGATATTGGACAGGCTGGCACGAGAGTGCCGATATTCTGTTGCAGCCGAGCGTGCCCGGGAACTGAAACCTACAAGCAACACCCTCCAGGTTGAAGCACTGCTAGCCACGACTTCCGAAGCGAAAGACTTGCTGGTTCAATTCCCGACGTTCACTATCGGTGGAGCACGGGATATCCGCGAGCTTATCGAGAAAGCCGGGAAGGGGTATAGACTTCAGCCCGGCGAACTGATGTTGCTTATGGATACGCTTCGAGCCTCACGGGAGCTACGAAATCATTTTCGCAGGCTGCCTGACGCAAACCAGCGATATCCCCAACTCCTGGACTTCGTCGATTCCATTGATAACTTCAGTTCGTTGGAAGCAGACCTGAATCGCACCATCGGGCCGCGTGGTGACGTGCTGGATGGTGCCAGCTCGCAACTGAGCCGCATTCGCCAGGCAGTGCGCGTCGCACACAGCCGACTGAATGATCGACTCAAGGCCTTCATCTCTGGTAGCCGCCATAGTAGCGCGCTGCAGGAGAACATCATTACGATGCGGGAGGGGCGCTATGTCCTTCCTGTACGTGCGGAAGCCCGTGGACTGATCAAGGGCATAGTGCACGATACGTCTGCCAGCGGACATACGCTGTTCATCGAGCCGTTTGACGTTGTTGAGCTCAACAACCGTTGGCGTGAGCAGCAAATGGAAGAACAGCGAGAAGTCGATCGCATCCTGGATGTCATCACGGGTCTCGTCGGCGATCACGCTGATGGCCTGAATCGGATGGTTGAAGCACTCGCATCAGTTGATCTCGCAACCGCCAAGGCCCGCCTCGCTGAAAAGATGGAAGCCACAAGGCCGCGGGTACACCGCGCCGGAGGTGGTCAAAAGGTCCGCAGTGAGGATGCACACCATTCGTCACACTACGTGCGTCTTGATCGCGCACGCCATCCATTGCTTGATCCTGAAACAGTGGTGCCGATCGATCTTGAGATCGGCGAGAAGTTCCGTGTACTACTCATCACGGGCCCGAATACTGGTGGTAAGACGGTTGCACTCAAAACCGTTGGGCTGTTATCTCTCATGGCGCAGACTGGGCTCTTTATCCCAGCCAACGATACGTCTGTTATTAGCGTATTCCCGGATATCTTCGTCGATATCGGTGACGAACAGAGCATCGAGCAAAGCCTGAGTACGTTTAGCTCGCATATCACGAATATCATCGGCATGTTGGAGAAGGTGCATAGCGATAGTCTGGTACTGCTGGACGAGGTTGGTGCCGGTACTGATCCGCAAGAGGGTTCTGCCCTGGCCCGCGCCATCATCGATGAGCTGCTGGGCCGCCGCGCTATGGTGATCGCTACCACCCACTACTCGGAAGTAAAGGCATATGCCTATGCAACGCGCGGCGTCGAGAACGCCAGCGTGGAGTTCGATGTCGCTTCATTGCGGCCAACGTACCGCCTCATGATCGGAATCCCCGGTAAGTCAAACGCGTTGTCCATCGCGTCCCGTCTTGGAATGCCGAAGCGTGTGGTCGAACATGCCGAATCACTTCTCGATCCGGATGACGAGGATGCCCAGCAACTCATCGATGATATCCGCACCCGCCGCGATGACATCACAGCCGAACTGGAAAGGGCGAAGCAAACAGATGAGGATGCGCGCGAGCTACGTCGTCGCGCTGCGCGCGTGTTGCGGGAAGCAGAAAACATTAAGCGTGAAGCCCGTGCTGAAGCGATTGCGGAAGTTGAAGCCGAGCTCTCGGCCGCGCGCGAAGCAGCGCGAGAGATTGATCGAGTCCGCCGCAGTGGTATCGGCGAGATGCCCGATCGGGTTGAAACCTCGCGACGCATTAAGGCTGCTGAGGAGCAGGTGAGGGAAGTCGCGCGCCGTAAGCAGGCAGCTACTCCAAAGGTTCAGGTGGACAGGGCTCAAATCAAGCCAGGCGACCGGGTGCGGATACTTGCATTTGATGAGCTGGGCGACGTCGTGAGTATCGACGGTAAGAACGCTGAGGTCATGATGGGCAGCATGAAGGTCCGCCAGCCACTCTCGTCCCTCGAGCGGGTCGGGAAAGCGAAAGAGGAACGAACCACATCGCCTTCGGCAGCATCTATCGCTCGGGAACGCCAGGCTGCAACTGGTGATATGCCGATTGAGCTCGACATTCGCGGGAAGCGGGTGGACGAGGTCCAGCCAATTGTCGATAGCTACGTCAACGATGCGTATCTGCTGGGAATGCCGTTCGTCCGTGTGATTCACGGCAAGGGTACGGGAGCACTCCGGACAGTTGTACGTGATCTGCTGAAAAACAGCCCGGCCGTCTCCAGGGCGGAAACGGCCGGGCCGAACGAAGGCGGCGATGGTGCCACCGTTGTTCACTTACGTCAGACGTAATGTCCGGCGTAAGTGGGTATTTGGCTCTACTCGACGGTCAGCGTACCGACCATGCCACCTTCTTTGTGGCCTGGAATCGAGCAATAGAACTCATAGGTTCCTGCGGGCAGGTTCACGGTAAGTTCTGCTTCCTGTCCGCCATTCAGGATTCCTGAGTAGACTTCTGGATCGTCGATCTTGAAGTCGTGCTGCATATTGCCCTTGTTGACGAAGGTGAATGTCACGTCGGTATCGGCCGGAATCGTGATTTCGTTCTGGACAAACGCAATATCAACGAATTCAACCAGAACTTCTTCGCCACCATTTGCTTCGTCCTCGGCACAAGGATCATCTGCCTGCGGAGTCGCGCTTTCAGGTGTGGCGACTGCCGGGGTAGCAACTGTCGGTGTGGCGTCTACACCTGGAGTGGCTTCCACACCTGGAGTTGCGCAGTCGACATCGATTGCGGCCGGTGTGCCGGAATCCTGGATAGCTGCCATAGCTCCCAGGCTGAAACCAAAGACGACGATCGCCGAGAGGGCAACCATAATTAAACGCTTCATTTTGTAAAATCTCCTGAGGAAAACTTGGATTAGTTGCCTGACTGCTGGCGCAGCCAGTCTCGAAG
>CAZYDY010000124.1:0-5981 GCA_964646245.1 uncultured Sphaerobacteraceae bacterium | reverse complement strand
ACATAGCAGTTACGGCGCTACAAACTCCGCCAGCTTGGCCAACCGCGGCTTCCACTCCGCCTTCCATTCCTCGCCAGCTTCCTTGCTGGCCAACTTCTCAGCCTGGATTTGCAAGGAGGTCTTGTCGTCACCCTTGGCGGTGAGGAATGCAGCGATGATCACACCCGCTTCCAGGTCATCGAATCGCACGGACTTCGGCGCGCTGGCTGTGCGGAAGGTCACTATGCCATCCTCCAGCCATTGATTTCGTAATCCCTCGTCGGTCAGTGCGGCGTGCACCTTCTCGGCGCTTGCGTTAATGGTCTTGCTGACGCTGGCTGAGAACGAGCCATCGTTTCGTTGTCCAACCTGACGGCGACCGATCATCCGCTCGTAGCCAACGGTGATACCCTGCGCCCACCAGCCATCAACGCCATGTTCTTCCACCAGGTATTGCGCGATCTCAGTGTGGGTCTTTGTCGGGGCGTCCCATGCGTCGAGCAGCGATCGCCACTCGCTCCAGGTTTTCCCGGTGGCTTTGGCAACAGCGGCATCGCTATGCGGCATTTCCGCGGTCATGTGCTAACCCTTACTGATCTGAATCGCAAGGAAAATCTAGCGGATGCTCCATAACAACCGGCGTGAGAGGAGGTAGCGCCGGGATTATGCGGTCACCTTACGATCCAGGTGTTCAGCCAGTCGCTCCAGCCGCGATTCCCAGGCAGCTTTCCACTGCTCACCTGCTTCAGCACTGGGCAATTTGTCCGCCCGAAGCTCCAGCGAGCATCTGTCTTCATCTTCCTTGGTGAGGGAAAAGGTGATGATCACTTTCGCTTCGTAGTCATCGAACCGCGCCTGGTGTGGTGCCAGCGATGTGCGCAGGCGAACCACCGAAGCATCGAGCCACTGGTAACGCATGAGTTCAACGACAATTGTAGAGTGGGTGAGTTCGATGCTGGCGTTAATGGTTTTGTTAATACTGGTTGAGTATGTGCCTTCAGAAAGCTGACCCACCAGCCGCTGCACGGTCATACGCTCATAGCCAACGGCAATGCCCTGCGCCCACCAGTCGTTCAGCCCAAACTCGCTCGAAAGATAGGTGTGAAGTTCCCGGTAGGATTTGTCTTTTACGCCCCATTCCTCCAGGCTGGTTTTCCATCCCAACCAGTCTTTCCCTGTGGCCTTCTTGAGGGCGGCATCGGTGAATGGCATATCTACAGACATACTATCTTCCCTGATGATATAGACGAAACGCACTGGCTCGCTCAATGAATGCATCAACTTCCGGTTGCCAGGTGGCAATAATCTCTTCCGCCGTAGCGCCAGAATCCAGCATTTCTCGAAGCTCAGTACTGCCATAGAGGCGACCGTGACTCATACCGAGTGCGGGGCCAGTTTGCCAGGAGAATTGTGACCCCGGCAATTGCTGCAACGCGTGAACGATATGGACTCCAGTGGATACCGGTCTGAAAAAGTCCCGATCAATGATATGTAGCTGCACGCCTTCGCACAACTCTCCCTCGTGCTTGGAGAACGACGGTGTGAAGCCTGTGGCCCGGAATTTCACTCCCGGCAACCCTCGCGAGTTCAGTTCATTGGCGAGCGCGTTGCCATCCACCCAGGGTGCGCCGAACACCTCAAACGGCAGCGTCGTACCGCGTCCTTCGGAGAGCGTTGTTGCTTCAAGGATACAGGTTGCGGTGTACACGATCAGCGAATTCAACGTTGGCAGGTTAGGGGAGGGATAGACGAAGGGCAGGTCGGTTTCGTCCCACCACATATCGCGCGTCCAACCTTCGCATGTGATGACGGTCGGCTGCGGCAGGTCGAGCTCGCTGGCGATCATCAGGGCCAACTCGCCCATGGTGAGGCCGTGACGGGTCGGCATTGGATGAATACCAACGAACGAGGTGAACTCCGCCTCCAGCACCTTGCCTTCTGTGTGGAGCCCGGTAATGGGATTTGGGCGATCAAGCACGGTTACAGGCAGGTTCAGCGGTGCACAGGCCTGCATGACATTCACCAGCGTGCTGATGTAGGTATAGTGGCGGGCTCCGGCATCCTGGATATCGAAAATGATCGCGTCCAGTCCCTCCAGGTGCTCGGCCCCCGGTGTGCGATTGGCACCATAGAGGCTCACCACCGGCAGACCGGTGACGGCATCGACCTCGTCCTCAACATGGTCGCCAGCCTGCGCTGCACCCCGCACGCCATGCTCCGGCGCGAACAGCCGTACCAGTTGGAACCGATCATCGGCATGCATGGCATCCACGATGCTCACGAGATCACGTGTTACGGCGGTGTGGTTCGTCACCAGGCCAATCCGGGCACCATCAAACGCCCGATGGCCATCTCGCAACAGCACATCAAGGCCGGTCATCACCTGGGTTCGGTTATGCGTCAAAATCATCATCCTCGTCGGGGATAGCGTCGATCTGCGTTCCGGTGAGCCAGTGTTGCTCGAACGAGCGGCGGATCGGCGGAATACCTTCCACCACTGTCACGATACCAGCACGTATCTCCACGCGCTCGCCGGGGGTGGCTTCGTCGGATTGCACGATTGGGTAGACGGTGTCGGTGAGCGCCTCACGGAATTCCGAGATAAAGGTCTCTACCTGGTCTGCAAGTGTCGGATCAAGCAACACGCGGTTCTTGCTGAACGCCTCGCCGAAGGCGAATGCACGGTCCGCCACATCGCCCCAATTGCTCCACTCCAGCGTTTCGTCGTAGAGCTTTTCCGGCACAGTGATTGGCTCGCCCGGCAACAGCATGGGATTAACCACGGCTCCCAGCGCGACTTCGATTCCCGCCAGCTTCTGGTAGAGATCACGAATGACATCATTGCGACGCAGGCTGTATGGCGAATCCGCTTTGCGATGCTGCCGGATCTCACGCCGGATTTGCGAGATGCGCGACTTCGTATCCGATTCCGAACTTTGTACCAGCGCATGGACTGTTTTCGGCAACTGTCGTGTCTGGCCAATTTCATGTTCCAGCGCGCGAAGGCGGTTTTCCAGCCCTTCGCCGATAGCGAGGTTGCGACTGAGCTCTTCACGAAGTTCATCGATGCGGGTATCGTCCACCATTACGGCAGACTGTGCATTAGCCGTACTGCTGCTGGATGTAAACGGTTTCTCGCCGTTACCCAGGCTGGTGAAAATGCCGCGAATCTGACGAGTACCCGTGAGCCAGGCCATACCCGAACCCGGGCCGGATTCCTTGCCGAAAAACCAGGCAGCACCGCCTAACAGCACGAAGAGAATAATAAGAACCAGAATGACAATGAATGTTTCCATGAACGTGCCTGTGCCTGCCTCGTGTGCGAAATATTTCCATTAGTGATTGTACCGGTTTAACGCTCGCTGTTGCGCATGTCCGTACGCCTAGCTCCCGCCTGCCTGTCGAATAATGCGGGCGATGGTCGGTTTGTTGGTGGCATGGGCCCAATCCAGCGGAGTGGCATTGTACTCGGCATCGCGCGCGTGCAGGTTGGCGCCCGCAGCGATGAGCTCGACCACGAGAGTGCCCGCTCCCATCTCCACAGCGTGATGGATGGGATGCGCCCGCGCGCTCCCTGTGATCATTTCCCGCGCGACCGGATCGCTTGCCGCCGCGATCGCTGCATCGCGCAGCCCGGCCCTCCACAACGAGATGATCTCGGGAGTCGCGCCCTGGCGAATGATTTCCACCAGCGATTCTGCCTGCCCGAACCGGGCCGCGAGCTCCTGCGGGGTCAACCCACAGGTCAGGTGTGTGGGCCCGATTGGATCGATCTCGATCCGCGCGATATCCCCGCTGCCGATCGCATGGACGAGCGTGCGCTCTGCAGCATTTGGCGAGGTGGAAACCTGCCGCCCGGAGCGAACCCACGTCTGGCCCACCCCAAACTGCGTGAAGCCAGTCTGCTCATACAGCTTTTTCCCGGCCGGAGTGCTGTTCAGGTTCATGGTGCGAGCGCCGTAATCGCGCGCTGCCTGCATCGCCGCCAGGGTCAACGACGTACCGATACCGCGATACCGAAATTGGCCACTCACACCCACATTGAACAGACCCGCATGATCGCCCATCAGGTTGATCAGCGCATGGCCGGCAACTTGATCGTCCACAAAGGCAGCCAGCCAGATCACCTCTGGGCCATTTGGATCAGTGGTGAGCGCCCGGTTCGCATCGATCTGGTCTCGAATTACATACGGGATATCACCCTCCAGGAGAGGTTTGATATCCATCGCATTCACCGGTCGCACAACGTGTTTCGGTTCAGGAATTGGTGCCGTGAGATCGCGCGTCATCCACCACGGCTCAAATCCGGGCGAATATCCCTCTGCCAGCATAGCCAGGTCGAGCTCCACGCCCGGCTTCATGTTCCATACGAGCACATCACGAGACCGCGACTTCCGCAGCCAGGTCAGTGCTTCGTTGTGCTCGGCCAGGACGGAATCCACATCCTCGCTCATCGGCAGCATAATCACCCCCGCAGCACCGGGGCGCATCGCCCGGGTCCCTCCCACACGCAACAGGTGCGAATGAGGCACGCGCGGACGGGTTTGACCAGTGGAGAGGCGCGCAACCCACAGGCTTTGATTGTGGTGGAACTGCCGCAGCAGTTGGTCCGGATTGTGCGCAGGCATTCGGTCGATTCCCTTGTGATGAGGGTGTATTGACGTTTCATAGTACCGGGCAGGCTGGTGCTATTCAATGTCTCGGGTACGATCACTGCAGAATATGCGTACCGACCAAGGAGCTTCCGTGACCGAATACACCTGGGGAGTTTATCTCCGCCCCGATCCACTGACCTGCAAGGCGATTACCGACCTCACCGAGCTGTGCAAAAAGCAGTTCGGCATCGTCTCTGCGGCAGCGTTCGCGCCACACGCAACACTTGCCGGAGCAGTACCGAGCAACGCAACCGCCGAAGAGTTCATCGAAATTCTCGATCCGCTCCTCACCACCACCCCCGCCTTCCCGGTCTACAACGCCGGCATCGCTCGTCGCCCCACGACTGTCTATTACGATATCGACAAACTCGAGAACGGAGAAATCAACCAGCCGTTCCACGATCTCGCCACCGCAGTGAACGAAACCATCGCACCGCTCACGGCCTATCAGCCGGGAGAATGGACACAGCCATTCGTGCCGGAAAATTTCTGGGCGCACTTCTCGCTGGCATCGCACGACCTGCGCGACCGCGAAGACCTGCGCGATGAAGTCGAAGAGTTCCTCCGCGCGATCCCGATGGATTACTCCCGCACCTTCACCGCCGAATACATCACGCTCTTCCGCTTTCACAGCGCCGACTGGAACAGCGAGTGGTGGCACGACCTCACCTGGGACCATGTGCGTTCCTGGAAACTGCCCCCGAGGTGATTTCTCGCATCCCATAACGCGTCTTTCCCGCGAACAAACGCGAACCGTGCACTGTATCCAGTCTGCCTACATTGAAAAATGGTGATAGCATAAATCAACGCATATTAGTTGGTACGACCCGGGAACTGAATACATTTTTCTCCGGAGAAGACCCTTAAACAAAAGTTCGCGAGAACCGAAGGAGTTTCCCGAATGTCCGATTCTTCGACCAACGGCATCATGGTCAATGGCCTTGATGATGTCGTTGCCGCCAATACTGAACTTAGCCATGTATTTGGCTCCGAAGGCAAACTGGTTTACCGCGGATACGACATCTACGAGCTCGCTGGTAATGCGACGTTTGAGGAAGTTGCCCACCTGCTTTGGAAGGGACACCTGCCCAACCAGCAGGAACTCGATGAGATGAACGCGCTCTTCGGTGCGAATCGCGAACTCCCCGAGCCTGTTATCGAAGGCCTCCGCCAGATCAGCAAAGATGCGAATCCAATGGATGCGCTCCGCACTGGTATCTCGCTTCTTGGCGCCCAGAGTGGCGACAAGTTTGAAGGCACACCTACGTTTGAAGAAGCCGTAGAACTCGCTGCCCGATTCCCTGCAATCGCGGCAGCTTTTTATCGCCTGCGCGAAGGCAAGGAACC
>CAZYDY010000123.1:0-6088 GCA_964646245.1 uncultured Sphaerobacteraceae bacterium | reverse complement strand
TCGAACTCACCACCACAGGTGATCAGCGTCACACTTCGTGTGTCGGTATGGCCGGTCACATCTTCAAGCACACCGCCAGTCGTGAGGTCTTCCATCAGGAAGGTCTCGACCCAGTCGACCGAATAGGTGTATGTGCTTTCATCCTCGCCGGTCAGGACGATCTCATCGCCCTCGACGAGGTCACGTACGTTGAAGAACACCGACGGACCGACATTCCAGAAATCGACGTGCCCGGCAAGCACCACATTACCCTGCTCACCCAGCCCGGCAGTTTGTGGATACCACGCCACTACCCACGGACCAGATGGGTTGGACATCACACCATTCACGATGTCCTGCTGTTCACAAGGGGCGTTGATGCCGGCCTTTTCGACGACGATGTTCACCGGATCCGAGGGATTGGATGCTCGCGCCTGCGGCGAATCCTCTCCAACCGGGCCTGGGCGTAGCGCGCCACTGCTCGGTAGCTCGCCTGTGGTTGTCGATTCAATCGGGGGCTGCGATGGTGTTGATTCAGGCGTGGAAGCCTCGTCCTGCGCGAGCGCGATACGAGATGATCCCGCCACGGCAGCAGCGGTAATCAGTGATCGTCTGGAGAATTTTGTAAGCAATGTCTTCATGTTTGCTCCTGTCAACGTCCGTTGGCGGGCGAACCGGTACAATTATGAGACGCCCGGCAAGCGGAAAAGGTGTCACTTCACGAAACATGCCGGTAGGAGAGAAGTACGTGATTCGCCATGACTGATCCCATGATGCCAGATATTGACCGCGCCCGGGGATTGTTATCCAGTATCGGGTGGAACGATGTATCGGTGAGTACCGTACCTGGCGGCTCGATTAACAACACGTTTCGACTGCAGGATGATGCTTCCACATGGTACCTGCGCATTGGTCCAACAGAAGCCGATGCTGATGCCGGACCCAGCTGGTTCACCAGCAAGGGGTTGCAACGGGAGCAACGGGCGATATCGCTCTGGTCAGATCACGGGCACCTCTTCCCGAAAACCGTTCACACGGATTTCTCGCGCTCGCAGATCGCAGCCGATTGGGTGATTCAGGACGCGATTCCCGGCGACTCGTGGGAATCCATCCATGCCCAACTCACACCGGAACAGTCCCGGTCGCTCTGGGCGCAATTCGGCAAACTGGTGTCAGAATTGCACGCGTATACCGCGCCGGAGTTCGGCCCGCCGGATCCCGGTATCGGGTACAGCAGCTGGAGCGAGCTTTGCCGCTGGGATGCCACCGGCCTGCTTACGGATGCGCACAAGTTCGACCTGCCGACTGATCCATTTCAGAGGCTGTGTGATTTGGTCGATCGATTTACGTACGAGTTGGACGAGGTTGAAACACCGCGACTGATCCATAGCGATCTCGGTTTACGGCATGTAATGGTGGATGTTAGCGACGATGAAGAACCGTTCATAACCGGGTTGATCGATATGGAATTTGCCCGTTTCGCCGATCCGTATTCGGAGAGCATCTTCATTGCCGATGCCCTGCAACCGCAGCGCGACCCGATGTTTAACATCTTCCTCGAAGCCTACGGCGCCGAACGACCGGATCGTGACTTCCGCATCCGCAATGGTATCTATCAACTCGTCGCGATAGCGTGGTGGGTCACCGATGCCGCCCGCAGGCATGAACCGGAAGAGGTCCACAAGATGCTGGATCTGCTGAATGAACGTTTGGATGAAGAGAAGCTTGCGTAGGCCCAGGAGGTCAGGTATCGGGCAACGTGTCTCTTGCGGATGTATCCAGATACGAAAAAGAGCCCGGAACAAACGTTCCGGGCTCTTTTCAATGCGTTATGCGTTGCGGTTGTTCGGATCGTCGTTCAGGAAGGTCGGATCGACCGCGTCTTCCGGGCGGGCCTGCGGGAACTCGCGTTCCTCTGGCAGCTCATCGCCCACGGCGTCCTTCATTTCTGCTTCAGCCTCGTCTTCGGCGATCTTGATGAAGTCCTTGTAGGACATCGGCTTGGGCTTTGGTCCATCGTCAGATGATCCGCCACCGCCCAGGAACTGGCGGAACATATCGATCGGAATCGGGAATGCGATGGTGGTGTTCTTCTCTGCACCGATCTCGGTGAGCGTCTGCAGGTAGCGCAGCTGGATCGTAACCGGGTTCTGGTTGATGATCTCCGCCGCGAGGCCCAACTGCTCAGAAGCCTGGTACTCACCTTCGGCGTGGATGATCTTGGCGCGCTTGTCACGCTCGGCCTCAGCCTGGCGGGCCATGGCGCGCTGCATGCTCTGCGGCAGCTCCACATCCTTCACTTCAACTACGGATACCTTGATGCCCCAGGGTTCAGTCTGCTCATCAATGATCTGCTGAAGTTCGAGGTTGATCTGCTCGCGTTGGCTCAGCAGGTCATCCAGAGAGCTCTGGCCCAACACGCTTCGCAGTGTGGTTTGGGCGATTTGGCTGGTGGCGCGAATGTAGTCAGCCACGTTTACCACCGCTGCGTTCGGATCAATAACACGGAAATACGACACCGCGTTCACACGCACAGTCACGTTATCGCGCGTAATCACTTCCTGCGCAGGAATGTCCATTGTGACGGTACGCAGGTCCATCTTCTGCATTCGCTCAATGAACGGAATCAGCAGAATAAGGCCCGGGCCACGTGCGCCGGCCAGGCGACCAAGTCGGAAAACGACGCCGCGTTCGTATTCCTGTACAACCTTGATGCTGCTAATAAGCACCAAGAGCAGAAATACGACTACAACGCCGATGAGAATAAGCTCCATGAAAACTCCTTTTCGTGACGGCATACCTGTATGCCGCACATTTCGTTACCCTGAAATAGTACGCGCTTTTGCGATTACGACACAGGAATTAGTCCCTCTCTGCGCGACGCTGAACGGACCGGATTGGTTTCCGCCTCATCGGTGAGTGCAACGGTGAGGCGAACTCCTTCGATGCCGACGATCTTTACATCGCTGCCGGCGGGCGCGGATTCATTGGGGTCAACCAACGTTGCCTGCCAGAGTTCGCCATCCAGCCACACCATTCCGTTCGGCTCCAGCGGGGATCGAACCCGGGCGATCTGCCCGACAATCGACTTCTTGCCAGTTTTTGGCGCACTGCGCTGCAGCTTTACCACCAGCGTGCCGATGATGATGGCACTTACGAGAACCAGCGCCGTGCTCACCCAAATTACCGGGCGAGAGACTCCACCGTAGCCAGGCACGGATTCGTCGATCAGCATGTAACTGCCAAGAACGAACGAAATGATGCCGCCAATAAGCAGCAAGCCGAACGATGAAACGAAGAGATCAATAAAGAAGAGCGCAAAGGCTAACGCGATCAGCAGCACACCAGTCCAATTCACCGGTAGCGTACCGAGGGCGTAGAACCCAAGAATGAAACAGACCACACCGATGATGCCCGGTACCATGCCACCCGGATTACTCAGTTCCAGGAAGATGCCCAGCGAGCCGAAACTCAGCAACAAATAGGCGATTGTTGGATCGGAGATCAGCTGCAGGAAGCGCTCGAAGGCGTTCATGTTAAGGGTATCGGTGCTGGCACCGGCCGTGGTAAGGGTAACTTCCTCGCCGGTGTGCAACGTGACAGTCATCCCATCAACCTCATTCAGGAGAGTCGGGATGTCCGCAGCAACCAGGTCAATGACGTCTAGTTCCAGTGCTTCGCTTGCCGTGATGTTGTCCGCATCGCGCACGGCGCTCACAGCCCAATCGACGTTGCGGTCCCGGAGTTCTGCCAGGGAGCGGATTCGGGCGACGGCATCGTTTATGACCTTGTTCTCCATCGTCTCGGTCATTTCGGAGCCGTCGGCAGATACCGGGCTGGCCGATCCGATATTGGTGCCTGGCGCCATCGCGGCGATGTGGGCAGCATAGGTGATATACACACCGGCACTTGCGGCGCGGGCATTGCCCGGCCCAACCCATGCGATGACCGGAACGTCGCTTTCCAGGGTGTACGTGACGATATCGTCCATGGCGGTGCTGAGTCCGCCTGGCGTATCAATGCGAAGAACAATCGCATCGACATTGTTGTTCTCCGCCTTGGCGATGCTCTGTTTCACATAGCTGGCCATCGCCGGGGTAATGGTTCCATCCACCTCAATGATTGCGACATTTGGCGTATCGGATTGCGCCGATACCGACATAGCACCCATCATCAGGATGACCGCCATGAGGAGGAATCTGGAAAGTCTGTTTGTTGCTGAATTGTTGGTCATAGCTGCCCCATTGCGGTGAAATCTGTAACTCTTTCAATTATAGCCGGATACCTGTGCGCTCACGTGCGGTGTAGCGGTGAGAAACGCATACTCGGGTTATCCGGAGAGCCAGATTGCTTTCTTACCGAGAATTCGTTGTTGCGCCGTAAGCGCGGCCCAGCTTTTGCGTACTCATGTACGAACGGAGCCTTCCGTTTGTCTTGAGAGGACCATGCACCTATGAAGCCCAAGGACGAATTCACTCCCAAAGGAGAGGATTCGAACTCTATCACCACCCCTCAAAACCTCGAGAGCATCGCCAATCCCATGACGTTAGTGCATGGATATACGCAACTCCTCCAGCGGCGCCTGCGTCAGGGGGAAGTTGTTGAAACTGAGGAACTTCTTCGGATTCTTGGGTTGATTGAGGAATCATCCAGGTCGGCAAGAATAGGTCTGGCAGCGTTGGTTGCGCTGGCCCAGTCAGAGGGCACAAACCCAGGCACCGAGTAGAGACCGGGTGGCTCTTTGGCTATTCGTTTTCGACGTGTTTCAGCAAATCATTGCTTAGTGTATCGAGACCGGGAGTCGGCGATTTTTGCGATAGCCACACCTTGTCGATGATTTCGATAAGGTGATCGATATCGAACGGTTTAATCACCACGTGCACGCCCAGTCCATCGAGGTGATCGCTTAGCTGCGTAACTTGCTTAACAGCTCCGGTGCAAATGATTACGGGAATATCCCGGACGCTGCGGTCCATCTGGGTGGCCTGAACGAGCTGCCATCCCTTGAGTTCGCCACCGATAATGAAATCCATGATCACCATGTCAGGCTGGAGATCTCGGATTGCTTCAAGCAACTCCCCAGTGAGTCGGCTGAAGTTATCCAGTGTGACGCGATAACCTTCTTCGCTCAAGAGGTCATCAAACAGTTGGAGTACTGCCTGGTCATCATTGATAACGAGGATGTGCTTTTTCTCGTCGACATCGTGTGTCATGCGTGCTCCTGTCTACGGACCTGAATGTCCAGCGCAACTTCGCACGCGTTCGCATACCGTTTCCGGGATATCCGAAACGCACCGAAATATCGCACCTGAGCCTGAAGAATCAAGGCGAGGTACCAGTACCAATGCGGCCATTATAGGCGACGAATACCTCGGGACTTGAGACTGATGTTCTGGTGAGTGCACTTGTGCCGGAAAGCATGTGCTCGCAGGAAATCAGGCGACGCAGAGAACACCCCTGTTGCCATCCTGATCGTCGACAACAGTGAGAGATGGGGAGTTACTGTCGTCAACGATGATTCCACCGGCAGCGAGAACGGCGCCAGGCTCCACTACCAGGTAACCAGCGTCTGGTCTCTGGATCAGCTTGCGCGATTCGGCCAGTTCAGAAGGCAAGGAGCAATACGATGCCAATTAAAAGAACCCGGGCCCCGATCCGCAGATCGAGGCCCGGGTCTTCAAAACGTTGCTGGAATCGACGCTTACACGCCCATCGCGTGGTAACCGCCATCCACCAGGATCACATCACCGGTGATTCCTGCGGCACCGTCGCTGCAGAGGAATGCAGTCATGTTGGCAACATGCTCAGGGGTGAACACGTGGCCGAGCGGAGCCTTCTCAACAGCCTGCTCCTGCATGCTGCTGAAGCCGGGAATACCGCGGGCAGAGGCCGTTTTGATCGGGCCAGCCGAGACGGCGTTCACGCGAATACCTTGCTGACCGAGATCGGCTGCCAGGTAACGAACAGTGCTTTCCAATGCGGCCTTTGCCACACCCATCACGTTGTACTTCGGGAACACGCGGTCGGATCCGAGGTAGGTGAGGGTCACAATGCTGCTGCCCTCGGCCATGATCGGTGTGAGTTCGCGAGCTACAGCAACCAGGCTGAA
>CAZYDY010000122.1:0-6088 GCA_964646245.1 uncultured Sphaerobacteraceae bacterium | reverse complement strand
CCGCCGCCGTCCCGATGTTCGACCATGGTGCCGACAGCGTTATCCTCATACCCGGTCACGGTGACACCGTGTTTCGCGCACCTGCTCAGGAACCACAACATGTGGCACTGACTCAGCGCTGCTACCAGCATCTCTTCCGGATTGTGGCGGTCTGTATCGCCACCAAACGCCGGATCGGACGATGCCTCGATCACATGCTTGCCGGCTATCCGAACTTCGTGGTTCTTGGAGTAACCGTTGGGCTTCGAGGTTCCACTTCCTGTATTCCCGGTCCAGGTCACGTTCACGCTGTAGGAATGGCTATTCGTGCTCAATTGCCAGCCTCCTGATTTTGATGAGTCGGTCTACGTAATGTCGGCCCTGATCGGTCAATACTACGTTCCCGTTCGCCCGCACGACCATTCCCCGGTCAGCTGCGCGCCGGATGGTGTCCAGTGCCTCGTCCGGACTCCAGTGCAGCGCCGCACCAATGTGTCCAAGGCTGCTTTCGCTGTACTCGTCCTCTGTTCGCTCGTGCGTTGCCAGGTGCATTACCAACAGGTCAACGGAGAATCGATCGCGGTTCCGCGCGTTGCGACGTCGCTGCGCGATGAGTCCCTGCGACGGGGAGAAGAGCAGCGCCAGTGCGAACAGGATGCCCAGCATTGTGACGATGCCACCGGAAATCGAGCCATCGATAATGATCGCCAGCCAGTAACCACCGATAGCGCCCAGAGCACCGATAACCGCGCTTCCAATAATCATGTGCAGCAGTCGTTCGGAGAGCAGATAGGCGGTAGCCGCTGGAACAATCACAAGGGCCACAACCAGAATCGCACCGACAGCGGTGAATGCCCCGACTGTGGTGATGCTGAGCACAAGCATCAGCAGGTAGTGCACGAGCGTTGGTGAGAATCCGAGCGATCGAGACAACGCCGGATCAAACGTGCTGATCTTCAGCTCCTTGTAGAGGAGGGTGAGCATGCCGATGTTCATCACCAGCAGCACAGACATAACCCAGAGGGATTGCGGTCCGAGGTCTCGGCCGCTCACGATCAGGCGGTCAAATGCGGAGAACTCGATGTTTCCGTACAGGATCGCGTCTGTATCGAGGTGCACATTGGCGAAATAGCGGGTGATTAGAATAGTGCCCAGCGCGAACATGGCCGGGAACACGATGCCCATGGCCTCTGCGCCTTCAACGCGCCTTGTGCGCTGAAGTGCTTCCACCAGTGTGACGGTGACAATGGCAGCGGCTGTTGCCCCGACAGCTCCTACGAGGATGTTGGCGCTGCCGGCCATCCAGTATCCAAAAACGAGCCCTGGCAGGATCGCGTGGCTGATGGCGTCTGTCATCATGGACATGCGCCGCAAAATCAGGAATGTCCCCGGCAGGGCACAGGCTACGGCACAGAGGATTCCTGTAAGCAGGATCACTGTTCCGGCGGTCATGGTTGCTCTCCCGATTCCAGTGCTGCGCGGAAGGCTGCCCGACGATTGCGCTTTCTCCACCAGTCAGCAACGATGCCGTGCTTTGGAGCGAAGAGCAGGGAGATCGCTACCAGGCAAGTGAGGGCAAGGATGATCATGGGGCCGGTGGGAAGTCGACTTGCCTGTACGCTGATCACTGCGCCGGTAACCCCCGCAAGCCCACCGATGAAGCCACTGATCCACAACATCGTGCGGAGGTTGTCCGTCCACTGTCGGGCAGCAGCACCGGGCCCGATGATCATGGCCGCCATCAGTACAACGCCGACTGTCTGGAGACCGATCATTACGGCGACCACGAGCAAGCTGGTGAGCATGATGTCCAGGCGGCGTACCGGCAATCCGAGACTTGCGGCAAAATCAGGATCGAAGCTGAGCAGCTTGAACTCCTTATAGAAGAAGAACACAACTGCCAACGCGCCGAGCCCGAGAATGGCAAACATGCGCACATCCCGCCCGATGAGTGAGGCTGCTTGTCCGAAGAGATACTTGTCCAATCCGGCCTGGTTGGCGTTATTTGTCTGCTGGATAAAGGTAAGCATCAGGATACCAACACCGAAGAAGACACTGAGTACCACGCCGAGCATGGTGTCCTCGCTGAGCTTGGTGTTCTTGATGGTCCGCAGGAAAATGAGTGTTCCAATCCAGCCGGCGATGCCTGCTCCTATCAGGAGGATGAGCGGCGCACGAGATCCCGTGAGCATGAAAGCGATACAAATGCCCGGCAGTGCAGCGTGGCTGAGGGTGTCTCCCAACAGCGCCTGCTTTCGCAACACCGCGAAGGCGCCCAGCACCCCGGCAACGATTCCCAGGAGCATTCCGCCGAGTGCAACGTTGCGCAGGGTGTAGTCGAAAATCAGGTCGTGGAGTGTACTCATTCGGACACTCCCAGTTCGTTCAGAACCTTGGCGCTACTACCGTAAGTGCGCTCAATGTTCTCAGGGGTGAAGTGCACCTCCATTGGGCCACTGGCGATTTTCTGTACATTCAGCAGTACCACCCAATCGAAATAGCGAGGGGCTGTTTCGAGATCGTGATGCACGACGACAACTGTTTTGCCACGGTTTCGCAGTTCCTTGAGCAGGTTGATGATTGCCGTCTCGGTGCGGGCGTCAACGCCGACGAAGGGTTCATCCATGAAATAGAGTTCGGCGTCCTGCACCAGGGCTCGTGCCAGGAAGACTCGTTGCTGCTGCCCGCCGCTCAGTTGGCTGATCTGCCGATGGGCGAAATCCGCCATGCCCACCTGGTCGAGCGCGTGCATTGCGCGATCCCGTTCCTCCTTGCCGGGGCGGCGAATCCAGCCAAGTTGGCCATATGTGCCCATGGTGACGACATCCAGCGCATCAGTTGGAAAATCCCAGTCGACACTGCCGCGCTGAGGGACATATCCCACCAGCTTCCGCTGCCGGCTGCTGGTGTGCCCGAAGATCTCGACCGTGCCTGCGGCCATTGGCACCAGGCCGAGAATCGCCTTCATCAACGTGCTTTTCCCGGCACCGTTCGGGCCGATGATGGCTGTAAGGGTGCCCGTTGGAATGCTGAGATCAACATCCCACAACACGGGCTCATCGCGATAGGCGACTGTCAGGTCATGCACCGATACAGCGGCGCGTTCATCGCGCATGTGGTGAAGTGTGTTGGTCGTCATTATTGTTCCTGTCATAAGCCGGTTTCTCCCAGCAGTGCTTCCACGATGGTAGAAACGTTGTGGCGCACCATGCCGATGTATGTTCCTTCTGGCGTGCCGGTGGCACCCATGGCGTCGGAATAGAGTTCGCCACCGATCTGCACATCCCAGCCGCGTGCGCTTGTGGCTGCCTGTACGGCTTCAATGGTTGAAGGTGGAACCGATGATTCCACGAAAATCGCGGGAATCTTGCGTTCTGCCAGCAACGCTGCCAGGTCCTGCACATCACCGGCGCCTGCCTCGCTCGAGGTGCTGAGACCTTGTAGACCGAGCACCTCGATGTCATAGCGGTGGCCGAAGTAGTTGAATGCGTCGTGTGCAGTAACAAGCACACGAATGTCTTTCGGCACGCGCTCGAACTCGGTGAACACCCATTCTTCGAGATCTCCCAGCCGGCGAAGATAATCGGCTGATCGCTGCCGCACGGCATCCTCGTTTCCGGGACTGATTGCTATCAACTCGTTTGTGATCGCCTCTGCCACGACCATCCAGAGGGAGACATCCATCCATACGTGTGGGTCCCACGCTCCCGAGTCAGATCCGTCATCAAGGAGATATTCTGGTGAAATGCTCTCTGCGACCGCATGTGTGATGACGGTTCCGGAAGCGTGAATATCCTCCAGGGTTTCGGTAAGGCGACCTTCCAGGTGGAGTCCGTTGAATAGCACCAGGTCTGCATCACCGAGACGGACGATATCGCCGGCACTGGGCTTGTAGAGGTGTGGATCGATACCCGGGCCCATAAGTCCGGAAATGGAGTACACGTTCCCCCCAATATTCCGCGCGACATCAGTGATCATGCCGGTTGTGCAGGTAACGACCGGAAGGTCGTGGGATCGTTCCGCCGGGTTTTGTGTTCTCGTAAAGCTGTACCCGGCCAGGGCCAGTGTTCCCACTGCTCCGGTCATCAGGGCTCGTCTTGAAACTATTTCGTCCATGTTGGCGTACTCCGAACTTCGAGGAAATTTAGTCTTGGCTAAATCATCCAGAATTAGCATGCCAGAAATTACCGATCTTCGCTAGGAATAAGCCGACGCAATCTTTTCGTTATTGTGGCGCCGGTTCCTGCTGGCCTACCGTTTCCCGTCACGTGATATTGGAGAGTTCCCCGATCGGCGCTCCTCATCATGGGAACTTCCTGTGATCGACGAGGGGCCGCGATGCTGTCCGATTAACTCTAATTTTAGCCGCGGCTAAACTGCTGCTGATGAACTTTAGCCGAGGCTAAATCAGGAGTCAAGCTCGCGTCAATGGAGTAGCATGTTCGGTGATGAAAGGTGAGAGCATGGCGGTTACGAAGTTCGCGCAACATGGTTTGGTTCGACTTGGATATGAGATTAACGGCGACGGCGGGCCCACCGTGTTGGTTCTGCACGGATTGCTGCAGTCACGCAACACAATGAGTCCGTTGATGGATGCACTGGAAGATCGTGCGACGGTGATTGCGATGGACCTCCGTGCCCACGGGGGTAGCGCCACCGTGCAGGGGCTCAACCTGCGAATGCCGGATCTCGTGGACGACGCCTTCGCCGTTCTCGATGCTGCCGGGGTCGATGCACCAGTGATCGTGGTTGGCGTTGAAATCGGTGCTGTGATCGCCCAGGCGATGCAAGATGCAAATCCTGAACGCGTTCGTGGGACCGTGCTGATTAATTTCCCTGCTGGCGACATGTTGGATGAAGCCGTCATCACGAATATCGCTGACACCGCATACAAAGGTCAGGCGGAACAGGCCATCACGCGCTGGCTCAATTTATCCTGGGGAGAAGGGTGGAAGGAATCGATTCCGAAGCCGCGTATCGCTGCTGCCCGGCGATCAGCTGAAGCCATACATCCCATTTTGATGGCGCTGGCGAAAGCCGAGGTACAGGAGCAGGATTCCCTGGTGCTTCCGGGAGGTGTTCCATTCGCTGAGGATGATCATCTCGCGCAGGTGATTGCGGCTATTGAGGCTGTAGAGCAGGCCTAAGGCCCGACAAGATCGTATCCGTCAGTGTTTCCAGAATGTCTTCTGTGATCGGGTACGTCTCTTCCTCAAATCGGTAAAGCTGCGAGAGCCCGGCCGCCGTGCCGTATATGTATCGGGCTGTGAAGAGCGCACACTCCCCGGTCACTTCATCAATGCCCTCGAGCGCTGATTGCACCAAATGCCAGGGCAGCTGGAAATCCTGCCAGAATTGCGTTTGCGTGGTTTTGTCCACATGCAAGCGGAAGTCGGCCGCGAGGCGTTGCAGGTCTGCGCGTTCATCTCCGAACACGTATGAGATCAATGCGTACACCAGCTCTCGCAGGGTCGTGGTTCCTTCCAGGCTCTGCTTCAGGGCGCTTTCGTTTTTCGTGATAGCCAGGCGCATGGTGGACAGATAGAGATCGTGCTTGTCGCGGCAGTGATAGTAGAGCGTCGCCTTGGTGATGCCTGCTTCTTCGGCGATCTGTTGCATGGAAACGGCAGTCAGGCCATTTTGCAGAAACAACCTATAGGCGGCATTGAGCACGCGATCCCTGGCCTCTGATTTTTGCGATTCGCGGTGAGTCAATTGCTGTGCTCCAAAGCGCCTGTTGACGAACTTACATATTGTTAGTATACTTTGGGTCGCACAAATCTACCAACCGGTCGGTAGGGGGACCCTGAATGGCATCGGATACTCAGTCGCAGGTAGAAGAAGAGAACTCATACCTAAGCCATAAGCAGATTGTCGGCGTCATGGTTGGCGTGATGAGCGGAATGTTCTTGGCCGCGTTGGACCAGAGTATCGTTGGTGTGGCATTGCCGCGAATCACCAGCGATCTCGGTGGATTGAACCACCTCGCGTGGGTGGTGACAGCCTACCTGCTCACCAGTACGGCGAGTACCCCGATCTGGGGAAAGATCAGTGACCTTTACGGTCGGAAAAAGATCTTCCAGCTTGCGATCATCATCTTCCTGATCGG
>CAZYDY010000121.1:2582-6106 GCA_964646245.1 uncultured Sphaerobacteraceae bacterium | reverse complement strand
TCGCTCTGGATGCCACGAATCTTGCCGGGCTTGAGCGTTTTGTATTTGATCTCTTCGGAATAGCCATCGATCAGGCGGGCACCAGCGAGCGCAAGGGCCACTTTCTGGCCCTGGGCGATGTTCGGCGCGCCAGTGACCACGGTGAGGCGATGCTCGCCCGCGGCGACGTCTGCCAGAACCAGGCGGTCAGCGTCTGGATGCTGGGTAACAGTCATCACTTCGCCAACGTAGACCTTGTCCCATTCGGAACCGATGTGTTCGATCTGCTCGGCTTCCATGCCTGCCATGGTCATGCGCTCGGCGAGTTCTTCGGCGCTGATATCGATGCTGACCATGTCCTTCAGCCAGCTGATTGGTGCTTTCATTGAGTGTTCTCCAACGTAACGGTGTTCCGGATTGATTCAGGTAGGCCTGGGGTTTATCCCCGGACAGCCCGCACTTCATGTGCGGGCCTATATCCGGCCTATACCGCCGTCTCCGCGAATCGGCGCAGGAAGCGCAAGTCGTTCGCCTGGAACGCACGGATGTCGTCCACGCCGTATTTCATCATGATGATGCGTTCAATACCGAGGCCGAAGGCGAATCCGCTGTAGACCTCCGGGTCGTAGCCAACACCACGGAGCACATTCGGGTGCACCATGCCGGCGCCGCCCATTTCCAGCCAGCCGGTGTGCTTGCACACGCGGCAGCCCTTGCCGTTGCAGACAGCGCAGTCGACCGAGAAATCCACTCCCGGTTCGACGAATGGGAAGAAGTCGCAGCGGAAGCGGACCTTGCGCTCCGGACCGAACAGCTGGCGGGCCATTTCCTGCAATACACCCTTGAGGTCGGTGAGGCGGACGTTTTTGTCCACCATCAACCCTTCCAACTGCGTGAACTGCCACTCGTGGGAAGCGTCCTGTGCTTCGAAGCGATAGGCCTTGCCGGGCACAATCACGCGCACCGGGGGATCCATGCGCTCCATGGTGCGGGCCTGCATTGGGCTTGTGTGAGTGCGGAGGACATGTTCGGCATTTGGCGCCTGCACCATGATCGTGTCCCACACATCGCGGGCCGGGTGATCGGCAGGGATGTTAAGCAGGTCGAAGTTGTACTTGCCGTTCTCAACCTCTGGACCGAACACGCTTTGGAAGCCCATTTGCGCGAAGATTTCGATGAGCTCATCGATCATGCGGTTAAGCGGATGAGCGGCACCGGCAACGGGTTTGCGGCCGGGGAGGGTGACATCGATGCTGTCTCCGGCCATACGCTGGTCGAGCGCAGAGGAGGCCAGCTTCTCCTTGATGGGCGCGAAGAGATCAGCCAGTTCCTTGCTGAGATCGTTGGCGGCGCGACCTGCGGCAGGTCGCTCCTCAGCGGGGAGACTGCCCAGGCTACGCTGGAACAGCTTCACCGCACCCTTGGGGCCGAGGTAATCGGCTTCCCAAGCGGTTGCTTCATCAATGGTGGAGAGCTTCTCGAGGCGTTCTATCGCCTCCTGCCGGATGGTGGTTATATCGGTGTTCATGTCTTTCCTCAACCCGCCAATAAGTGGCAGGCGTTTGCCCCGGCCCTGTGGCTCCGATCGAGATCACAGGGTACCCCGGGGTCCTGTGTATATCGATTTTGAACCGGCTGCGCCGGGAGATTCCGCGATCGCGCTCGGCGCGCCGCGGAATTGCAAAAACCCCTCGGCAGGGACGAGGGGCATCCACGCGGTACCACCCTGCTTCGCTCGAAAGCGCGCTTGAAACTCTGATATGGGAGAGCACCCCGCCTGGCTACATGCGCACATCGTGCGCCTCACCACGCTGCTCGGGAGGGAATCTTCGATCTCATCTCCGGGCCACGTCTCAATCTGTCGTGGCTTCTCTGTCGGGATGACGATCGCGCCTGTCTCCGTCGACGCAACAGTCTATTACCGCCTGCGATTGTAACAAATCCGTAGAGTTTGGGTGTGATGCCGGCGGTATACTTGGCCAGTAAGGTATTCGATACCCCGGCATTGCCCGGAAATGACCCCGGCCAATACCCGGGCAGAGCAGGAGAGACTATGGATAGCATGATCACCGCCATTCACGCCCGTGAGATTTTGGATAGCCGCGGTAACCCGACGGTTGAGGTGGATGTGCATCTCGATTCCGGTGCGTTCGGGCGTGCCGCTGTGCCAAGTGGAGCCAGCACCGGTGTGCATGAAGCGCACGAACTGCGTGACGGCGAGAAGGATCGATTCCTCGGCAAGGGTGTCCGCCAGGCGGTGGAGAACGTCAACGAGGAGATCGCAGAGGTCCTGCTCGGTCTCGATCCCTATGACCAGGTCGGGCTCGATCGCCTCATGTGTGAGGTTGATGGTACGGAGAACAAGGGTCGGCTCGGCGCCAATGCGATTCTTGGCGTCTCGCTTGCTGTTGCCCGGGCAGCTGCACAGGATTGCGGATTGCCCCTTTACCGATACCTCGGTGGACCAGGTGCTCGCACACTGCCCGTGCCGATGATGAATATTCTGAATGGTGGGTCCCACGCAATGGGCTCCAGCGTTGACATGCAAGAATTCATGGTGATGCCGGTCGGTGCGCCAAGCTTCAGCGAAGGGCTCCGCTGGGGTACCGAGATCTTCCATACGCTCAAGTCCATCCTGGCTGAGAAGGGACTCAACACCAACGTTGGTGACGAGGGTGGCTATGCGCCCAGCCTGGAGAGCAACGAGGCGGCTGTGCAGTTGGTGACCCAGGCGATTGAGAAGGCCGGGTTCGGCCCTGGTGAGCAGGTGGTAATCGCGCTCGATCCGGCTGCTTCCGAGTTTTACGAGGATGGAAAGTACGTGCTGAAGGGCGAAGGACGCGAACTCAGCAGCGATGAGATGGTCGACTATTGGACGAGCCTGACGGAGAAGTACCCGATCGTTTCGATTGAAGATGGCCTGCATGAGGATGACTGGAGCGGCTGGGCGAACTTAACCGAGCGAATTGGCGAACGCGTGCAGTTGGTAGGCGATGACCTGTACGTCACCAATACCAAGCGACTCCGCCGCGGTATCGATGAGGAGAGCGGAAACGCGATCCTGATCAAGCTAAACCAGATTGGCACACTGACCGAAACGATGGAAGCGATTGATGTCGCGCATCGTCACACGTTTAAGGCGGTGATTAGTCACCGATCTGGCGAGACGGATGATACGTTCATCGCCGATCTTGCGGTAGCGACCAACGCCGGGCAGATCAAAACCGGTGCACCAAGCCGGGTTGATCGTGTTGCCAAGTACAACCAGTTGCTTCGTATCGAGGAAGAGCTGGGAGACATTGGAATCTATCCGGGTAAACGAGCAGTGATGCGTTAGGAATCCGGAGCGTAGGGGCCTGGTGCCCCTCCCGGAAACCCTGCAGCCTAGCAGCCTAGCAGTGTAAGAACTGCTTAGGCTGCAAAACTCACACGTGGTTGCAGCCTAAGGAATCCCTATTAAATCAATCAAATTTCTCTTAGGCTGCTAGGCTGCAAAGTTATCCAGTAGAGGGTTGCCTAATCGCTTTATGCGGAGGTTTCTTCCA
>CAZYDY010000121.1:0-2482 GCA_964646245.1 uncultured Sphaerobacteraceae bacterium | reverse complement strand
GCTGGATACTGTGATCGTAATAGTTCTCGCACAAGGTCGGGACTGGTAGGTATTTGGTTCGGGTGCATCTTTTTCATAGGGAAATACTGCCACATGACTGTCTTGCGTAAAGCGGAGAATGACCGCGCATGAAGCGCGGTCATCATCACACCAGCCTGAAAAATGCGAACCTACCCTTGTTTACTCATTCCATACGACATTTGATTTGAACCAGGTCAGGCCCATTTCGTCCCAGAACTTCGGCTGCAGGGAGAGGCGGTCCCGATAGTCATCCCACTCGCGGTGCTCACTCCAGGCCTTTTCACCGACACCGGCGAGGCGCGGCAGCAGCTGGAAGAAGAGATCGCTTTCGTTCTCGATGAACTCGCACCAGATAGCGGCTTCAACGCCAGCGATGCGGTCAACCGACAGCTCCTGGTTCACCGTCACTGGATCCCAGTTATAGCTATCTTGCACGGTGCCATTGGCATACACAGTCGGGGGCATACCGAGCTTATCGTGCTGTTCCTTCTGGGCCGGGTCGGCACTTTCTTCCGTGTACTTCGTATCGAGATAGAGCCATTTCGCCGGCGAAAGGATGACATTTGCACCCTGATCCAGTGCAGCAGGAATGTCCTCATCCGCAGTGGAGAAGAGCTCGATGAACGCCTTAACCACCGGGTCGTTCGGATCCCGATCCTCGAGTCCCTCGCCGGTGTCGCGGGCACGTTTCATCTTTTCGACCATTTCGTCAGGAATCCACCACTGCACCAGGTCTCCATCGCTGAGGCCGCCGCGTGCAGCCTCCTGCCACGCAACCACACCCTTGCCGGTATCGCGAGCGATTGGCAGGGCCGTCTGGATGTAGCGCTCAAAAGTGGCGTGATCCATGGCGATAGCTTCATCGCCACCGACATGGATGTAGGCTGCATTTGTCTGCTCGGCCTGTGCTCTATAGACATCTCGAAGAAGCTCGGCCACCCCTTGCTGATCGGGGTGCAGGTACTGCATCGCCGGATCCATGGCCCGGATTTCATCCGATGCGAGCTCCGGGTAAGCCGTAATCACACTTGCGGTGTGGCCAGGTGAATCGAACTCCGGCACAACCTTGATGAATCGATCGGCGGCGTACTCCACGATTTCCGCAAACTCTGCGGTGGTGTAATAGCCACCCGGTCGACCATTTCGAGCGGTCTGTCCGGATATCTCAGTCAACAGCGGCCAGTTGTCTACCTCGAAGCGCCAGCCTTCGCTGTCATTGAGGTGAAAGTGGAAGACGTTGAACTTGTAGAGTGCCAGCAGATCGAGCACCTTCTTCACCGTCTCGACCGGGTGGAAGCAACGCACGGTATCAAAGCTGAGCCCGCGCCAGGCAAGGCGAGGGGCGTCCATGATGGTGCCGGTATTGATCTCTGGATTATGGGCAGCCATCTGTACCAGGGTCGTCACGCCGCGAAATACAGCCTCGTCGGACATGCCAACGATTTCGATGCCACCAAGCTCGACCTTAATCGCATAGCCCTCGTCGTGGGCTGTCCCGCCGTCTGGTCGAACACCGGTGGTGATCGGAATCAGTTCCGTTACGTTATCGATCCGGAGTTTGATCGGCAACGTTCCACCGTCTTGCTGGCCAATGGTTATACCCGCGAACCTCCTGAATCCTTCCTGTAGCCACCGACTTGCCCGTTCGGTGCCCTCTGCGGCGTGGATCCAGGTGTTGTTGTCGATAACGACACTGCCCCCGTTCGATCGCTTAACGTGATGGGGCGCGGGAATGACGTTGACCATTGTTTGAGACTCCTCGTTGGATTCTGCGCTCGCTCTGTCGACCGCTACTGGCGCGGTTATCGCAGCAATCGTGCCGGAAATGAGCGCGCGACGGTTCAACTCGCTATTCATTTCTCTTTATCAGACCAACCTGATCCATAGAGTTGGGAACCTCCACATCCGCCAGTTCGAGGACCGTTGGTGCGAGTGCGGCAAGCACTCCATCGTCGCGCAGCGTGGCGTTGCGAAGAGGGTGGTTCTCCGGTGTGAAGAGCGCAACCGGAACCGGATTGGTTGTGTGTGAGGTCATTGGGCCGCCCGTGCGGTCAATCAGCTCCTCCGCGTTGCCATGGTCTGCAGTGAAGATTCCAACTCCTCCGACGGCATCGAGCGCTTCAGTGATTCTTCCAACGCAGTGGTCGACTGTTTCTATCGCCTCGACTACTGCCGGGATTACGCCGGTGTGCCCGACCATATCTCCATTGGCGAAGTTGACGATGATGACATCGTACTCGCGACTCTTGATCGCTTCGATAACGCCATCGCAGACGTCATGCGCGCTCATCTCGGGTTGAAGATCGTACGTTGGTACTTTCGGGGATGGCACCATGCGGCGTTCTTCACCGGCAAACGGCTCCTCACGGCCGCCGTTTATAAAGAAGGTGACGTGCGGGTACTTTTCCGTTTCGGCACTGTGGAACTGTGTTTTGCCGGCAGCGCTGATTGCCCGTGCCAT
>CAZYDY010000120.1:2515-6117 GCA_964646245.1 uncultured Sphaerobacteraceae bacterium | reverse complement strand
GCCGGGTATTTGGTACACTCGGAATGATAGCTGCGTAGTCGCGCAGCCAAATGTATGCATCCCTACGGAGTACTCATGAGCCGCATTGTTCATTGCGTCAAGTTGGATAAGGATCTTCCCGGACTGGAAACTGTTCCGTTCTCGGGAGAACTTGGCCAGCGCGTTTACGACCACGTTTCAGCAGAAGCGTACGATATGTGGAAGCCGCACCTTACCACCATCATCAACCACTACGGCCTGAATCCGGCAGATCCGGAAACCCGCCAAATGCTGCGCAAGGAGATGGAATCCTTCTTCTTCGGCGAGCAGACAACCGAGTCTGAAGGCCTGACACCAGATACCGTTCAGCAGCAGTAGCTGGAACACAAATCGGCCCGATCGAGAAACCTCGATCGGGCCGATTGCTGTCTGTGATGCGAGAGGATTACTCCTCAACCATGCGATCACGTCCACCGCTCACACTGCCGGCACTCAGCTTGCCGAGCGTGCAAACCACCATGGTGAACACGCCACCCTGGCCGTCTGGCGTAACAGTGATATCGCGCACCTTCAGGTTGCTGTATGGCGATCCGGTGCGATCCTTGCCGAGCCAGGTATTGACGGCATCCATCGCGCCATTGGCGTCGTTAGCCGCGCTCTTGCTATGGAAGAGGAATACTCGGGTATCCGCAGGCGTAAGCTCCATCGACATTTCTGTATCCTTTCAATCAGTACGGCGCACCATTCCAATCCGATGACCTGAGATTGGCGCGTCCGGATTCTATTCACAAGGCAGTATACGGGCAACAGCGGCCTATCGTCTGGCAATAGCGCCAATATTTTGGGAGCGAGCGTGTTTATGGGGTACCGGATTTTGGTGATCGGCAAGGGCGGCCGAGAACATGCCGTCTGCTGGAAGCTCGCACAAAGTGACGTTGTGGATGCCCTCTACAGCGCTCCGGGAAACCCCGGAATCGCCGCTCATGCCGAGTGCCTGCCAGTTCAACCCATGGATACCGAAGGCATCATCGCCGCAGCACGTGAGCATGCCATCGACCTTGTGGTCGTTGGCCCGGAGGATCCGCTCGCAGCTGGTCTCACCGATGCATTGGAGGCTGAGGGCTTTCTCGTCGCCGGTCCGTCCCTCCAGGCTGCCCGCCTGGAATCCAGCAAAAGCTTCGCCAACGAGATCATGGCTTCCGCCAACGTACCCACCGCCCGCAGTCTCACCGCCAGTACGCGTGATGCGGGGATTAACGCAATTCATGAGCTCATCAACGAACATGGCGTCGTGGTAAAGGCAGATGGTCTCGCCGCCGGCAAGGGCGTGGTGGTTGCAGACGACAAGCAATCCGCCATTGATGCGATGGAGGCGATGTTGGTCGACGGCAGCTTCGGTGATGCCGGCCGCACCATCGTTATCGAGGAGCGACTCGTCGGCCCCGAGGTGTCTATCCTCTGCGTTAGTGATGGCACCACGATCTGGCCACTGCGCACAAGCTGTGATTACAAACGCGCATACGAAAATGATCTGGGCCCCAACACAGGCGGAATGGGTAATTACACGCCTACCCGGTTTGTTGACGATGCCATGCTCACCCGGATCGAACAGGAAATCTTGCAACCTACGATTGCAGAAATGGCGAAGCGTGGCACACCAATGAAGGGCATTCTCTTCGCCGGCCTCATGATCTGTGATGGCGAGCCCAAAGTCATTGAGTTCAACTGCCGCTTCGGTGATCCCGAGGCGCAGGTTGTTCTCCCCACGCTTGATGCGGACCTCGGCGTACTGCTCCATGCTGTCGCGAATGGTTCGCTGGATCAGTACGAACGGCCTTCATCTTCCGGTGCTGCTGTTGGCGTGATCCTCGCCAGCGAGGGATACCCGGAGCGTGCATCCAGGGGCAAGGTGATCTCCGGCCTGGAAGATGTGGGAGAAGCCATTGTGTTCCACAACGGCACCGACTGGCAGGGTGAGGATGTGATTACAGCCGGTGGTCGCGTCCTTTGTGTTGTCGGGCGAGGGGATTCCATCGCCTCCGCTCGCGAGATTGCCTATCAGGCTGCGGACAAGATTACCTTTGAAGGCGCCTGGAAGCGTAGCGACATCGCCCTGCGGGAGGCATAGGCCTTGCGATGACATCCTTCAACAGAAAGGATCGTCGTTATGCATAGAGCCAGAGAGTTCTTCAGTAACCTCACCGGCCAGAAGGTAACAGAGACCAGCGAGATCAAAGAGGAAATGGGCGATTACAGCCTGGAGGATCTTGAAGACCTTACATTTCCTATCTCAAAGAACGAAGTGCTGGAAACGCTGCGCCGGAACGGATCATCCAACCTGTTGATTGAAGCCGTGGAGAAGGTAGACCAGCAGATGTTCAATAACCTTAACGACCTGCGTAACAAGCTGCCGGTGTAATGCCCTTGCCCGTCTGTCTACGAGATGATCACTATGACGGGTAGGGGTTGCGATAGTCATTGGTAAAACCCACGTTTGGGCACAGAAAGGAATAGAACCATGGACAGGATCAAAGGAATGTTCGACGACCTCACCGGAGGAGACGACAATCTGGATTCCGGAGATGTGAAAGATCAGCCCGGGAACACAGGAGTTGATGATCTTAAAGCCAGGGCCAACGATCTTGGTATCGGTGATCTGAATCTTGAAATGCTTTCCAGTCTCGAGTTTCCGCTCACCAAACAGGAAGTGCTTTCGCAGTTGAAGGGTGCCGGTGCCGACGAACGCCTGGTTGCGCTCGTGGAGAAGGTGCCGGATCAGGTGTACAACACCCTTAATGAACTAAAGGACAAGCTACCCTTTTAGGAGGGATCACTCTAAGCCCCGTATCGGATATCCGATACGGGGCTTTGTCGTTGGACGAAATAGTCATCAGGTAAATCCGTGTCACGGCGAGGCACCATTTTTGCGTAAGGGGCATCGAATTCCCGATTTCCGGGATGTGTCAGTTTGTGCTTCGCCCTCGGTTAAGAAGCTGGGTGTAGTGGAGTCGCAGAAAGGAACTCTTTGATATGTATTACACCGATGGCAAACTTCAGTACCCTGTTCGAGTAGAGAAGCCAGATCCTCGTTTCGCTCGCATGCTCCAGCAAGCAATTGGCGGCGTGGAGGGAGAAATTCGCGTATGCATGCAGTACTTCTTCCAGGGTTGGGCAACACGCGATCCTAAATATCGCGATATGCTCCTCTCCACGGCAACGGAGGAAATCGCCCACATCGAGATGCTTTCCACCGCAGTAGCCCTGAACCTGGAAGGTGCACCTACATCACTTCAGGATGAAGCAGTACAGCAAGATCCTGCCATGGCGGCCATTCTCGGCGGAATGCAGGCGCGCCACTATCTTTCTGCTGGACTGAACGCGATGCCAGTGAATGCAGATGGCGTTCCATTCGACATGTCCAATATTTACGCAAGTGGTAACCTCGCTGCAGATATGTATTCCAATGTCACCGCGGAAACCACGGGTCGCCTTCTGGCTACACGTCTGCACCACATGACTGATGATCCTGGTATGAAGGACATGCTTGCGTTCCTCATTGCTCGTGACGATATGCACCAGCAGCAGTGGCTGGCGGTCATCGAAGAGCTCGGTGGACACGAAGG
>CAZYDY010000120.1:0-2415 GCA_964646245.1 uncultured Sphaerobacteraceae bacterium | reverse complement strand
GTTAGGGAAAGGGAGAGTCATATGAGTATCAGATCTAACGTTTCACGCAGAAACTTCATGAGAACCGCGGCCGCTGCGGCCGCTTCTGCACCGGTAATGGCTGCATCTGTTTCAGCCAGTGACGCATCGTCCACCTTTGGTGTCCTTGCGGCAGCCACAGTCGTCCGTGCCACTGTCTCGCCTACCAAACCGGGCACCCTCCATCTCGGGGTTCGCGTTTCGGTTCAGGCAGAGGGATATCAGAAAGAGAATCTCGTGGTGTCGGTGGACGGGGTCAAGTTCAATGCCGCTGCCGATGACACCAGGCATGCCATAACAACTGCCGTGCGAGACCGCGTAGCGACCGAACTCGCCAGACACGGCAACGCAATCTCCGCTGAGCAAGTAGCCGTTCAGGTATTTGGTGGAGTGCTCTAGGCCGGTAGCATATCAACCAAAGAGGGAGGCAGATCCACATCTGCCTCCCTCTTGTTGTGTATGGCCAAGGCACATAGCAAAGACTTCCTGGACCGGAAGTACTCTTCGGCACAACCTCAACACCGATTCGTGACAATCCTGCGGTACTATCCACGTATCGATAGATTGACGGGAGTTGCGATCGATGGTCGGCGGAGTCATAGAATTCATCGATTTCATGGTCTTCGCTGGTATCACCGTGCTCATCCTGGCGTGGGCGCTGCGTGGACTCTTCGGTGTGAAGTTCTCACTTCCCCGGCTCATCATTGCCGGCATCATTACGTTCTCGCTGGTTACTCCTATCATCAGTGCCCTTCCTGGTTCATATGACGCCTCCAATGTGGTGGATGGCCAGCCTGCCTTCTCGGCCGTCCTCATTTCCGGGCTGGGTATGGTCATCGCCATCCTTATCGGCATGGTCTTCCTCGTCATCGCCGAGGCGCTTATTCCCAGCGATACCATCCCCGGCCCGGTCTACATGGTTCGGGCCGGACGGAAATGGGTGCAGCGTACACAGCGCTACCTGCAAATCAGCTGGATTTTGCTCAGGCATGGAGTGTCGCTCGGGTCTATCGGTGGCAATCGCGCCCAGATGCGTGATGCCGAAGGCCGGGAGTTCCTTGCCAGCAAGCTGCGGGATGCGCTGAATGAGAGCGGCGTTACGTTTATCAAACTCGGGCAAATCCTCAGCACTCGCCGCGACCTCCTGCCACGGGAGTTCATCGAGGCATTCAGTACCCTGCAGACCCGCGCGAAGCCGATTTCCTGGCCCGAGGTTTATCAGGCTATCAACCACAATCTCAATGGACGCAGCATCGATGAGGTTTTCGCCAATATCGATCGGGAGCCACTCGCCTCCGCGTCCATTGCACAGGTGCATGCGGCCACGCTTGTTACCGGCGAAGATGTTGTGCTCAAGATCCGTCGCCCGGGAATCCGTCACCAGGTTAATCAGGATCTTGATATCGTCGACCGGATGGCGATGCAACTGGAACGCAGCACCAGGTGGGGCCGCGAAATGGGCGCGCGTGACCTCAGTGCCGGGTTCGCCCGGGCCTTGCGTGAAGAGCTTGATCTTTCCGTGGAAGCTCGGAATATGAGAGTTATCAACGCAGCCTCTCGCCCCGGAGACCCGAAGGCACCACGTGTCTACAGCGAAATCAGTACAAGCGGCCTGTTGGTGATGGAGCGTATCCATGGCCAGCCGCTCGGCCTGGTAAACCTTGCCGATATTCACGGCGATCGTCAGCAAATGGCGGATAGCCTTTTCGAGGCGCTACTCCACCAGATGTTGATCGTTGGCACGTTCCACACCGATCCCCACCCCGGCAATATCATGCTCTTGCCAGATGGCACCCTGACGCTGCTTGATTTCGGATCGGTTGGACGTGTCGACAAAGTCACGCGCACGTCGCTGGTGCGATTGCTCCTCGCGTGGGAGTACGATGATCCCGTTTCCGCAACTGATGCCCTCCTGGTGATGGTGGAGCGGCCTGCAGATCTTGATGAGCACGCCCTTGAGCGGGACATGGGCGCGTTCATGGCGACCTATACCGTGCCTGGTGCGACCATCGGCTCGGCCGCGGTGGCCGATTTGTTCAGCATCGTCGCCAGGAATGGACTCACCATGCCGCCGGAGCTGGCAGCCGCACTGCGAACTATTGGTGCCATTGAGGGCACGCTGGGCTGGTTAGTGCCGGAGTTCAACATCATCACCCAGTCGCGCCAGTTCGCCGAGAAGTTCATGAAGGAAATGGTCCGGCCAGCATCGCTCATGGATGCTTTTACCGGCGAGCTCATTAGCCTTCTGCCACTGTTGCAGCGTTTGCCACGCCGTATCGATCGCATTACCGCTGCAATGGAGGAGGGCAGGCTAAACGTGAATATCAGCCCGCTCGGCAATCCGCGCGATGTCGGTATTGTGCGTAGCCTCATGCAGGAATCACTGCTTACCGTGCT
>CAZYDY010000119.1:0-6138 GCA_964646245.1 uncultured Sphaerobacteraceae bacterium | reverse complement strand
GAAGATCCGTCGCATATTCGTGACTGGACCTGGAGTGGGGAGTAGCTGGCGCTGAGGTGGAGACATTCCGGCCATGAGTTTCAGCAAAGAATTTCAAGACTGCGGAACGCCGGGTGACAGCAAGCGGTAGCGTGTGTGAGGGAGCAAAGTTCAACGGTCATGAAATCACTGAATGGGCGGCACCTCAGCCAGGGCTTGATGGGTTAACCCCGGACCAAATTGGTATGCACATTTGCGAGTTAGGAGTGGGTGCAGTGGTTCTCTCACCGGGATCTGCCGGGGCACTTTCGATACAGAAGACCAACGGCTTGCATACGTATAGTACCGTCAAGAATGAATCCCCCCAAAGCGATGTCGGGCCTGGCAATGCTCTCCTCGGCGGGCTGGTGAGCAAGCTGGCGGAAGGCGCTTCGTTGGAGGCAGGTGCTGCATTTGGGGTCGCTTGCGGGACCGCCAGCCTTACCAACCATGTTCCTGGCAGGATCGATCTCGAAAATGTGGAAGAAATTGCACAGCGCATTATCAGTTCGCATCCGGTGGATTGAGTGAACTGAACTGTCATCCCTGCGTATCTCACCTGGCACAAGTGACAACGTTGGGTAACGGCCGACTGTCGTACAACTTCGCTACCCTTCCCCACGGATTCGCGACGGCACGCAGTCAAGCTATGCCACGGACGCTATCATGATCATTGTCACGAAGAAGCCGGTCAGGTAATTGAGCCAGATGAACCGTTTCCAGGCACTGTTTGTGGATCCGGCACTGGCATCGCTGACGTTAATGTAGGGCGCGCAGTTGACGATGTACGGCACTACAAGGACTGCTGCGAGATTTCCTGGCCATGGAATGAAGAGCATCAACACGCCACCCGTAACCCACAGCACGAGAGCGAAGCGAACTGTCCATTTCGCCCCGAAGACGGTCGCAATCGACCCTATCCCTGCTTGCCGATCCGGCAGTATATCCTGCACGGCACCAAATGCGTGGGCAGCGATGCCCCAGCAGAAGAAGGCCGCAAGAATGAAAAGGATATCAAGGCTATAGGAGGCTTCACCGAGAGATAGTCCGACGATCGCGGGAGTGACAAAATGCGCGCTTGAGGTGATGGAATCAAGAACTGGCCGTTCCTTAAAGCGCAACTTTGGCGCGGAGTACGCTGCCATAAGGAACGTACTTACGCCGATGGCCAGAACAGAATTGAGATTCCCGACTGCGACAAGGAGTGCGAGGATCGGCAGATTCGACATGGTCACGAGCCAAAGCAACGGCTTGTGGTAATCCGACGGGAGCAATGCTCCTTCGATACCGCCCTTGCGGGGATTGGCCATATCTGATTCGAAATCGAAGACGTCATTGATCCCGTACATCGCGAGGTTATACGGAATCAGGTAGTAGAGAGCTCCCACCACCAATACCCAGTCGACACTCCTTGTGGCAAGGAAATACGCCGCCGCAAAGGGAAATGCGGTGTTGATCCAACTCACTGGACGAGAAGCCCAGAACGCATGGCGGAGCAGGCTGTTCATCGATACCGTGGTTGGGCTCGTCAAGAGTGCCCATAAAGGGGGAAGCGCCAGAACCGTAGCGAGTGGGTATGCGAAGTCCTCAATTGGTGCGAGGCCGATAAAAACACCCGAGATGAGGTCTGGCGCATAGTAAAAGAGATCGAACCCAATCATCAGGCTGTCGAAGATGGCGGTGAGGATGAAAAGCGCACAGCCGGCAACGCCGACACCAGCCCATGAGAGTTGGCGCCCGGAATCCTTCCGTGCCAGCAGAAGTCCGGCAATGGCCGCAAAAGCTAGAAACGCTCCGGAAAGAAGCAGGTAGGTCATGATCCTTCCTTCTCCTTGCGGTTGGACAGGATTCTCACTGCTCCGGTGTACAAAACCATTGTGCAAATCACCAGGAAAACGAGAAAAAGTGGCTCTTCAATCGGTAGCTCGGGCGCGAGTACTATTCCCGTTGCGATTTTGGCATCTCCTCGCAGAAATATGCCCGCGGCGATTCCGGCGGCATCCCAGAGCAGGAGAAAGACGGTGCCCGCGACGGTGACCAGAAAGGCAGCTGCTGCATCTCTCCAAAAGAAGAGACGGAAGCGATAGTCGAGCAAGAGCATGCAGCCGGTTCCACCAAGGAGTAACAGCATGTAGAGGTAAGAGATCATCGATCCTCGTTCTTCACCGTGGTGTCGGGATCAACAGGAAGCGGGCCTGCAGAATGATCCCCACGGATGCGTTTGAGCACCAGTTCAGCGCTGATAAGGCACATCGGTACACCTACTCCGGGCGCGGTGGTGGCACCTGCGTAGTAGAGACCGGACACGCGCTTCGATTGGTTTTGGGCGCGAAACATCGCGCTTTGGTTCAGGATGTGAGAAGGACCTAACATACCACCAGACCACGAATTGAAATCTCGTGCAAAATCGGCCGGGCCGATTGTTTCCCGAAACACTACCCTATCGTGCAGATCCGGAATGTTAGCCCACTTCGCGATCTGGTCGATGGCCAGATTCGCGGCTTCTTCAACAGCCTTATCCCCCGTACCATCTGGTCCCCCGCCACCGATCGACGTATCGGCAGGAACCGGGATCAACACGAAAAGGTTTTCGTGCCCTTCAGGAGCGACGGCGTCATCAGTCTGACTGGGTTTGCAAACGTAGATCGAAGCGGGATTTGGAACAGTCGCGCTCTTCCCAAAGATTGCTTCGAAATTCGCGTCCCAATCACGGGTGAAGAACAATGAATGGTGATCCATCTGTGGCAGTTTGCCCTTCACACCGAGCAGCAAGATGATTGCTCCGGGTCCGCTTTGGCGCTTTCGCCACCACGATTCAGGATAGCTGCGCGCCTCCTCTGGCAGAAGGGAGGTCTCGGTATGGTGCAAATCCGCACCGGATACCACGATGTCCGCATCTTCTCTATGCTCGGCACCGTTGGCATCTTGCCAGCGCACTCCACTGACTTGGAATCGCTTCCCATTTCGGCGCGTGCTAATGCTGGTGACATTCGCGTTTGGTATGAGTTCCACGCCGGCGTCTCGCGCGAGGGATTCGAAGCGTTCGACCAGTTGCGCAAACCCTCCCATGGGATACAGGACGCCTTCGTCGAGGTCGAGTGCACTCATCAAATGATAGAGAGCGGGTGCGCGATTTGGGTCAGTTCCCAGAAACACCGCAGGATATCCCAAGACTTGCCTGAGTACTGGATCAGAGAATCTCCGTGCAGCAAAACGACCAAGTGAGGTTGCGAGCAAAGAAATGAGGCGTGGAATCGCCTTCACTACCTCCGGCCTTGCGAGAGACCTTACGGAAGTAAAAGGATTGTAGAGAAAGTACTGCTCTGCCATCTTCATCGTTAAAGATGCGGAAGAAATGTACGCGCGCAGTGCGCGGCCGCTGCCAGGCTCTATACCTTCGAACGTCTCAATGGCCCGTTCCAGGCCGTATGGGATAACAACAGAGCGCGCATTCCCTGCGGAATCGGGCTCAGAGAATACCCGGTAGCCGGGATCGAGCGTCCGCAAATCGAGTTGTTCTTCCGTGGATGTTCCCAGAAGCTCGAAGAAATGGTCGAACACCCCAGGCATCAGGTACCAGGATGGCCCCGTATCGAACTGGAATCCTCCGGATCGCACAATCCCAATTCGCCCGCCCATTCGATCGTTCTTTTCAAGAAGACGAACCTGATGTCCCTCGCGAGCGAGCAAGGCAGCGGTTGCGAGCCCCGCTACCCCGCCACCGATCACAATGGTTTTTGTCATTTGATTCGTGCCTTACCAAGGTCAAGAAAAGACTGTGCTATCAGCCATGTTTTTGCCGGGGTTGAGACACGGACTCGTTGTTCGTACAGCACCTTTGTCGGCGTGCGTTCCAGCCTATCCGTGAGCCCGGTAAATAGTCGGAGCGCACAGGCGACTGCCACACGGGCATCTGCCGGCAATAGGGGAAGACTTTCGGCAGCGACGCGGAGTTGCTCACGGATTGTGTCAATCCACTGCTCCTGACGAGCTGTGTTCATTTCACCATCTGGGCACAGGTAGCTCCGCCCCAGCCGGTCGGTATCATCTGCCAGGTCACGAAGAAAGTTGATATTCTGAAAGGCAGCTCCGAGGCTTCTGGCTCCGTTTTCCAGGATGCGGCCGGACTCGTCCGAGACCTGCTCCTCGCGGATGAAAACGCGAAGACACATCAGACCGACCACCTCCGCCGAACCATAGACGTAATCGGCATGTGCAGCGTCCTCAAAACACAAAACACTCTCCGGCAGGTCCGCGCTGGTTCTTCGAATCAACTGCCCTGCCTCAAGATCCATACGCATAGAGTTGAAGAACGGTCGCGTAAGCTCTGTGTCGATTCCTGAACAGCGGGCAGTTGAAGCGAACGCATGGACGATTGGGTTGGTGCTGTACCCCGTAAGGATGGCTTGTTCGGTTTCTGCCTCGAACGCATTGAGCATCTGCATCTGCATTTCAGGTGTGAGGCCCGCCTCTGCTGCCACACCATCCACCAGTTCGTCTGCAACGCGAGCCAAAGCGTAGATGTTGCGAACATGTTGGCGATGCCTGGAACCAAGCAAACTGCTGGCGACGCCAAACGAACTGGAATATACCCCAATGATTTGCGCGGCAGCGCGTTCACACGCAGCGGAGTAAAGTGCCAATGGTTGCGGTCTATCTCGTTCCTTCATAACCATCTCCGTCCTACGCGGGCCCTGCTACAGCGACTGGCCTATCGGCTCTGTCTAAACTATAAGGTCATCATCACCCAGGGATGTGTTGTCCATTTAGCGCGTTGGCACCAAGAAGGAGGGGCAGTTGCTCCCTGAGCCAGGGACTATAAACGAATGGTGTGTGTGCGAATGACTGAATTAGGGACTCTGGCTTAACCCAACTCCATTCGACTATTTCATCTCTATTTGGATTTACCTCACCGACAATCTGAGCCGTAAAAACGGGACAGATTTCGTTCTCCACAACTCCTCCGGAATCCACAGCCCTGTACCTGAAATCTTCGAGAATCACTTCAACATCTGCTACATCAATATTGAGTTCCTGGTGGGCTCTCCGATGAAGCGCCTGAACAAAATCTTCGCCCGGAGCAGGATGGCCACAGAAACTATTGGTCCAAACTCCTGCCCATGTCTTTTTGGATAGGGCGCGTCTCGTCATCAGGATCTGGCCATCGTCCCTGCGGAGATAGCAGGAAAAGGCGAGGTGGAGTGGTGTGTCCGCTGAATGCACAGTTGCTTTCGGTGCAGTACCTACATGATTCCCATCATGGTCGACAAGGACCACCAACTCACCGACGCTCATGTTTCCACTCCTAAACCAATAGCAATACTTTACGTTCGGATAATATATCATATGGTGTAGATGTGTAGAAGATTGGGTCGTGTACTATTCACCGCGAAGGATTCGGGGAATGATGGGGAGCGCAGGAAACCAGAATGAAGACCTCTGATGGTGACAAGCCAGATGATCCCATCGCAAACACTATGTATATCGGCGGTTCGCAGGCTGGACCCAGTGATCTCGTAGATGTCAGTGGAATATCCCCCCAGGACATGGAGGAGATCAACGTCTTGATGAAGGCGTTGGTACGGCTGCGTGATACGGAACAGGTCATCTCCGATGCTTCCAGGCGGTACATGAAGCTCAGCACCCAGGATATGCGGGCGTTACACTATCTGATCGTTGCGAAGAAGCAGAACCAAATCGTGACGCCTGGGATGATTTCGGCTTACCTCCGCATCTCTGCGGCATCTACCACCAAGCTCCTGAATCGGCTTGAACGCCAAGAGCACATTGTTCGTAACTTGCACCCTACAGACAGACGAGCATTTGCAATTGAAATCACACCTGCAACCGAGGTATCGGCTCAGCAAACGGTGGGGAAACTTCAGGCCCGGCGCCTGTATGCAGCAGCACGCTTGACGAGTAGCGAGCGAAGCACTGTGACGCGCTTTCTCAATGACATGTCGGACGAGTTGGCGCTCGACAAAGTTGACTGGACCTCGGAGAAATCCAAGGAAGGCTGAATGAGACAGCGGGAACCAGGACATCTTTAGTTGACGATCAAGTAGAACGCGGCGTCTCATCTCGAAGTTAGATGATGCCGCCCTCAGTCATGTAGCATGA
>CAZYDY010000118.1:0-6161 GCA_964646245.1 uncultured Sphaerobacteraceae bacterium | reverse complement strand
GCCGATTTCATTGCGGAGTTCATCGATAATCGAACCTGATCACCAAATTGGTAAGCTCGGGCATTGTGCCCGAGCTTACGAACGCCGAGTTCAGTTGTTAGTTACTTACACGCCCAGCAGATCACTAATAGTGAGGGCGTAGATCTTCGCCTGCTTTTCGAGGTCATCGATATTGATGCTCTCGTTGGCACCGTGGGCTCCTTCGCCGCGCGGCCCCATGCCAACGGTATCCATGTTGTGCTGGCGATAGAAGCGACCGTCGGTCATACCAGCCCACTGCACGAAGTACTCCGGCTCTTCGCCAGTGAGATCACGCACGGCCTTCTGGAAGGCCTGCACCAGCGGGGAATCCTCTGGTGTGATATTCGGGGCGATGTACGATCCATCCGGATCGATCTCAAGCTCGTACACGAACTCCGGATCTTCAGCAGCTACCGCATCCAGCTTGGCGCGAATATCTGCGACAGCGCTCTCCTTGTCCTCACCTGGGACGAGTCGACGGTCGATGCTGATGCTCGCCTCACCTGGAACAATGTTGTGAGCGACGCCACCCTCGATCATGTTCACGCTCAGCACCGGATAACCAACTGCCGGGTGGAATGTATCGATGTGGTGTTCCAGGGCGATAATCGCCTTGGCAGCCTTCTGCAGTGCGTTGATGCCCGTAACCCGGGCTGCCGCGGTATGGCTGGCGCGTCCCTTGAAATGGACATTCACGGCAAGGCCGCCACGCTCCGCGTTGCGGATTTTGTGCTCGCTACCCTCGCCGATAAAGACATAGTCCGGGCGGGGCAAGTTACCGGCTTCAATTTCGGCAAGCACGTGCTTGGTGCCGAAGTTGGCACCAACCTCCTCATCACTGACGATATGCGCGCTGAGGGCACCCTTGAGCGGTGCGTCCCTGAAATTCTCCAACATGTGCATCATCACGCCCACGCTGGTTTTCATATCGCTGGCACCGCGCCCGTAGAGCTTCTTGCCATCTTCGCTGACCACGCCCTCGAACGGATCGGTATTCCAGCTGCTGGCATCGCTGACCGGAACGACATCGAGGTGGCCATTCATGGCGATGAGCGGACCCTCCTCCGGGTTGCCGACTGTGGCGATGATGTTCGGCCGCTTTGGATCATTGGCAGTCTCGACGTAACTGATGTCACGCTCGTCCAGCCAGCGCTTTACGAACTGCATCACTTCATACTCGTCGCCACTCACGGACGGGATTGAAACAAGCTGCTTACCAATCTCGACGATCTTGTTTCGGTTGACTTTTTCTATCCAGGGATTCGTTGACATGTGTCCTCCAACAAACGCTATGTTCTACCGCTCACTTGTATCACGGTTTGGGAGGTCAGCCAACGATGCTTGCTCACGTTAAGGAAGGGTTTAGCCCGCGTTCCGAACCAGACGCAGATGCGTTGTACCGGCAACGCCAATGGACTCACTCACGCTGTAATGATCTGTAAGGTTGTTGAGACCATCCCACAAATTCTCTCCGCTACCCAAAACGACAGGCACGATGACGATGTGCGCTTCATCAATAAGACCTTCCGAAAGGAAGCTACGCAAGGTGCTCACTCCGCCGCGGACACAGATATCCTGATCTCCTGCTGCATCTCGAGCCAGCTGCAAGACTTCGACCGGTGTGCCAGATACAAAGTGAAAGGTGGTACCGCCATCCATCTCAAGATCAGCGCGTGGGTGATGAGTCATTACGAAGGTCGGATGATGGTACGGTGGATTTGACCCCCACCAGCCAGTCCATGACTCATCTTTCCACGGACCACGCTGTGGACCGAACATGTTCCGGCCCATTATTGTGGCGCCAATGCCGTTGAAACTTCGCTCCACCATATCGTTCACAACACCGAGCTCTCCATTGGCCCCGCCAAACATGGCCGCGCCGTGGGCCGTTTTGAACATCCACTGGTGTAGCCGCTCGCCCGCATGACCAAAGGGCTCCTCGAGTGATTGACCTTCTCCAGTTCCATACCCATCGAGTGAAATCGAAAAACAATGAACTCGCACTTTCGACATCTGATTCCTCCTTGCAATACGTTGGTAGCAGGATACAAAGGTCTGGCCGTTCGAGATTACTCCAATCTTGCAACAGCAGAAAACCTGATGGCCCGGTCGTCAGCAACCTGATCTCATCACGACCGATGCGGTACGCTTCTCTTTCGCATGATTCGGAGTGTTTTACGATGCAAGCACCTGTTATTGAAACCACGATCTCGATCAGAAAACAGGAAATGCCGGCGACGCTGGCGCTTCCTCAGGATCAGAGCCAGATTCGAGCCGGAATAGTTTACGTACACGGAAGTGGTGAGGGCCACGAATCCGAAGTCACAATCGAAGCCGACCGGTTCGCCAGCATGGGAATCGCTTTTCTCACGGTGGCGAAGGTGATGGACGATTACACACGTACGAAGCGAGACTATCAGTTGCTGGCAGAAGATGCCGTCCAGGCCATGGAGTGGCTTCGGGATCGTCCGGAGATGATGAACCTGCCGATTGGTTTACTGGGTTTCAGCGAAGGTGGCTGGGTTGCCCCGATCGCCACAGCTGCCCGACCAGATGTTGTCGATTTTCTTGTGCTCGAATCTGGAGCGATCGTTACACCCGGAGCACAAATGCGCTACCACCGTGCCGCTGAAACGAGACCGTTACCCCTATATCGGCGATTTCTTGCACGACTCTATACTGAGTTTGCGGTGTTGGTCTGCGACTATTCCAGGTTCGATTCACGTCCACACCTGGCACAGATTTCCCAGCCGATCTATGCCGTGTGGGGTGCGAATGATCACACCATTCCAGTTGACAGAGCCAAATCGTTGCTGGTGGAGAGCACTTCAATCCAACCACGAGTCGAGGTGATCGAACGAGAGCCACACTATCTCAATCCCGAGGGCGACTGGTTGATGAATGTCGCCAGGTGGATACTGGCACTTCCGCGGGACTAACGCTTGGGAAATAAAAAGCCCGGCCACCAATGGTGGCCGGGCGAAATATCAGTGTGTCCTAAATGCGCTCGAAGCGTTCAACGTCCAGTACGAAGACGATGGCACCACCGACCTCGACTTCGAAGTTCTCCGGCATGTACAACAGGCCGGGCTCAAGTGCGGGTGAATACGGCACGGCGATCTGGGTGCGACGGCGGGCAGAGCGCTGAAGGATGTTCATCACGGTCGGAACACCTGCGTCCTCCACACCGATCATGAGGCTGGTGTTGCCTGTGCGCAGGAATGAACCCGTTGTTGCGATCTTGGTAAATCGGAACCCTGCCGAGACAAGAGACTCGGTAAGAACATCCGTATCCTCATCCTGAACGATGGCAAAGATCAACTTCACAGTGATTCCTCCTCGATGCGCGCGGGAACGTGCTCGCGTGCCCTTCTGGAGCCATAATACACGATCATCCGGCCGGTTACAGGCCAGACTGCTTCTCATTTGCAAGCGTTTCCCGGACCAAAGTAATCACCTGGTCGTGAAGAAGGCCGTTGCTCACGCACACTTCGCGGTCTTCTATTTCGTACGGATCGCCGTTCATTCGGCTGACCACTGCACCGGCTTCGCGACAGATGACCACGCCAGCCGAGACATCCCAGTTGTTGATGGGACGTTCGAAGTAGAAGTCCAGTCGTCCACACGCTGCCCACACCATATCGAGCGCTGCAGCGCCGTTGCGTCGCATGGCCCGCGCGTTTTGGCTGAACGCTTCCCACAGGCGAAAGCTACTCGCTCGCTCGGTAATGTCATAAGAAAATCCGGTTGCGCCCATGGCCTGCATCAATTCTTCTGTGGCTGAGACCTGGATCGGTTGACCGTTGAGGAAAGCACCTTCCCCGGCAATGGCGGTGAACATCTCTCGCTTGGCAACGTCATACACCACACCCATCACCGGAGTGCCTTCGTGTTCCAGGCAGATACTGACCGCCCAATGCGGCTGGCCGTGTGCGAAGTTCGTGGTGCCATCAATCGGGTCAATCAACCAGCGATAACCGTGCTCGGCGCTACCAACGGCTCCCTCTTCTCCCGTAAGCCGATGCTCGGGGAACTCTGCCAAAATGCCTGCAGAAATCAGTTTCTCCGAAGCGATGTCAGCGTCTGTCACGAGATCGATCGATCCCTTGTAGTGAACCTTGCTGCCGTCCTGCTGCGCGGTTCGCTGAATCTCCCCGGCTTCTTCGGCCAGCGAAACGGCGACATCACGCGCGTGTTGGAGAAGTGAAAGATCCGGCACACTAGCGGTTGACATGGGCTATTGCTCCCCTTGGATAAGCGTCGGTATTCAGGTCGCCAAACTCCTCGCGTTGCGCGAGGTGCCAGGCCCGACCCGCGATCATGGCGGCGTTGTCTGTACAAAACTCCATTGCGGGCCAGCGGACGATGACGCCCTCAGGCGCGAGATCCTGAATGCGCTCACGCAGATTGCGATTGGCAGCGACTCCTCCCGCCAGCAGCATTGATTTGGCACCAGCCTCGTTTGTGGCGCGCACCAGCTTGGTGGCAAGTACATCAACAATAGCTTCCTGGTAGCTCGCAGCGAGATCGGCCAGTGGCAGGTCGTCGCGGAAAAGCGGTGGACGATGCTTTGGGAAGATCGCGCCGGAATCCTTCGGTCGATCGTCAGGCAGGCGATACGGGTCTACCTGGCGGAGCAGACTGGTTTTGAGACCACTGAAGCTGAAATCGAGAGAGTTACCCAGTTGGGAGCGTGGGAATGCGAACGCTTTCGGGTCGCCGGTTTCGCTCGCCTTCTGAATCGCTGGACCACCCGGGTAGCCGAGTCCAAGCAGGCGGGCACCTTTGTCGAATGCTTCGCCGGCAGCATCATCAATAGACTGGCCGAGCAACTCGTACTCGTTATGAGAGCGCATGAGCACCAATTCGGTATGGCCACCAGATACGAGCAGGCACACGGCCGGGAACTCCGGAACATCCATGGTCTCCCCCACGCGCTGTAACCAGTTCGCATGCACGTGACCCTCAAGGTGATTCACGGGAACCATCGGTTTGCCGGTGCTCCAGGCCCAGGCCTTGGCAGCGTTCACACCCACAAGCAGGGATCCCGCCAGCCCAGGCGTGTTGGTGAAGGCAATGGCGTCTATATCTTCTAGCGACGCACCTGCCTCAACCAGCGCAGCCTCGATCACAGGGATAATCGCTGTCACCTGGCCGCGAGCTGCGAGCTCTGGCACGACACCTCCGTGGGCCCTGTGCAGATCGATCTGTGAAGAAATGACGTTGCTGAGTACTTCCGTACCGTTCGCGACCACAGCTGCTGCTGTTTCATCGCAGGATGTTTCTATCCCAAGAATTTTCACGAAGATGCTCCGGACGGAAGAAAACTGAGTTTATGATGCAGGCGGCGTCGTAGCTTCTCGATGTGAGCGATGTATTCCGGATTGCGAAAGCTCTCGCTCCACATGATGTATGCGTCCTCATTGTTGTCTGTGTAATAGCGCTGTTTCTTACCCTGAATGGTGAAGCCATATTTGCGATACAACTGCTGTGCACCGTAGTTACTCACGCGCACTTCCAGTGTGAGCCAGGTCGCTTCGCGGCGGATGGCTTCATCCACCAAACTCAAAAACAGCAATTCGCCGAGGCCCCTGCCCTGAAGTTCAGGCAACACACCAATAGTGGTGACGTGGGCTTCGTCCAGCACATGCCACATGCCGGCAAAGCCGATGATTGGTGGTACTTGCTGGCGTGAATCCCGGCGACCCAGCGGCCAGAAGGCGAAAAGCCCCTGGCGACGTGGTGCTGATGCACCAAACTGTACCGGTACCTCCCCGTTCGGCTGGGCGTACGGGTCATCTCGCAAAACGATGTAATAGTTTTGCCGCGTATCACGCAGTTCTCGCCGATACGCAGCGAGTGGCCAGGCGTGAGTGAAAGCCTGTCGCTCTACTGAAGAGACTTCATCGATATCTTCCAATGTCATTGGTTCGAGAATGTACACCTGAATACCCGTTGTGCAGCCGCTGTCGTTCGCGTGAACGTCCAAGACAATTCTACCGTATGAAACAAGGGACAAATGCCCCAACCCTGCTGTACACTTTGTGAGCGAACGTGCCGGGGTGGCGGAATGGCAGACGCAGCGGACTCAAAATCCGCCGGGGCGACCCGTGGGGGTTCGAATCCCCCTCCCGGTACCA
>CAZYDY010000117.1:1614-6184 GCA_964646245.1 uncultured Sphaerobacteraceae bacterium | reverse complement strand
CTTTACAACGAAACTAGGCTGCCTTGCCGGCCTTGCCCAGGGTTCGCTGGCAACGGGTGCAGATGTTCAGGCGAATGCCTACACCGTTGACGATGATGCGCTTCTTGTGCACGTTCGGGCGGAAATCCCGATTGGTGCGGCGCTTGGAGAAACTCACATTATTACCGAACGTCTTGGCTTTGCCGCAGACATCACACTTCCCGGCCATGGGCAGGCTCCCTTCAAATCATTTATCTTGTCGCAACGACTCGGAGATCCAAAGCAGGCTCGGCCGGAGACGCGCGTAATTCACATTATCAGATGTGCCCAAGGGCACCAAAGGATCGCCGAACTGGCGGCAATACAACGCAGAATGCTACCACAATATGCGCCTGTTCGCCAAAGGTGGATACCGAACGCTACCGAACCTTTTCGCCTATAATTCCCCGAAATACTCACACTTGCCACCCTTGGGTGCAACAATCGTGTGATTCGAAAGGAGTGTCCCCTTGCCGCCTGTTACACCATTCGACGAAACTCCAGTTCCGCAGGGCCGCGTAGAAATCGCAGATGCTGCCGTTATTTCGGTTATTCACGAATCCGTGCTCTCCATCTATGGCGTCGTGGAGCTTGGACCCCGCTCGACCCAATCGGTGCTACGGCGTCGATTTACCCGCCATGACCCTTCCCGTGGAATAAGTATCGAAAATGTAGAAGATCGGCTCAAAATCGATCTCTCCATTGTGGTGGAATACGGAACACCCATTTTCACCGTGGCCCAGAATGTGATGCAGACAGTAAAGTTTCAGGTTGAACGTCTGCTGGATATGACCGTGGAACGGGTCAACGTCAATGTAGACGGTTTACGCGTTAGCACACCAGATGAGAAAACCGCATGACAACTGCCCCTGTACGCACCTCAGCCAGCCACGCGACGTGGAATGGAGAACAACTGCTGGAGGCACTCACTTTTGCCTCCCAGCTGCTCAACCACCACCGCGATCGCGTGAACGCGCTGAACGTCTTCCCTATTCCGGACGGTGACACCGGCACCAATATGGCGCTGACCATGAACGGCAGCCTCGATATCGCCGTGAAGGCAGACGCCACCGGCACCGTGGGCCACCTGGCGGATCGGTTTGCGTACGGCGCCCTCATGGCTGCGCGAGGCAACAGCGGTGTGATTCTTAGCCAGATTTGGCGAGGTTTTGCGACCGGGCTGGAAGGCGTGAGTGACATGACCGGCGCCGACCTGGGACGAGCGCTCGATGCTGCACGAGAAAAGGCCTACAAGGCGGTAATGAGGCCGGTAGAAGGCACCATGCTTACCGTGATCCGCGTAGCTGCGGAGGATGCGCAGGAGAAGGCGACACCAAACAGCACGGTGGCTGATGTGCTCGAGGCCGCGCTGGAAGGCGCGAAGCGGGCGCTGGCTGAAACTCCACAGATGCTGGATATCCTTCGGCAGGCCGGCGTTGTTGATGCGGGTGGCCAGGGCGTGGTGTACCTGCTGGATGGTATGTACCGCTATGCGCTGGGCAACACGACAATCGACGAAGAGAGCTCAGTTGAGCAGGTCGGCGCGGAAATGGATTTCCTCGACGATGTCAGTGAACTCCATGGCGATGATCCCTTTGGATACTGCACCAACTTCATGGTCTTCGGCGAAGGAATCGATTTCGAGACCGCACGGGATACCTTCAACGATATGGGGCAATCCGTTGTCGCTGTCGGCGATGAGACCGTCGTGAAGGTGCACATCCATACCGAGAACCCGGGTGAAGTGCTGCAATATGCGCTCTCGCTCGGTTACCTCGACCAGATCAAGATAGATAACATGACACTCCAGACGGAGGAACTTAAGGGGCAACGTTCAGGAAGTAGCGATCAACCGGACCCGGATCTGCCATCGTGGGCGGGATCGCCGATTCCGAGCGACGTCCACGGCGACATTGGCATCATTGCCGTTGCTGCTGGTGAGGGCCTGGCAAATGCTCTGCTTTCAATGGGTGCAAACCTGATCGTGCGGGGCGGTCAAACCATGAACCCAAGCACAGAGGATTTGCTCCAGGCAGTGCAGTCGTTGCCGGTGGACAACGTGATCATTCTGCCGAATAACAAGAACATCATCCTTGCCGCACAGCAGTTGGTTGAGATCAGTGAGAAGTCCGTGCACGTTGTGCCAAGCAAGTCTGTACCGGATGGGCTCACCGCGCTTTCCGCGTTCTCGTTTAACGACGATATCGACTCAAATGTCGCGGGGATGACCACGGCGATGGAGGGGGTTTCGAGTATCGAAATTACCGTTTCCGTGCGCGATGTTGAGCTTAATGGTGTTGATGTCAAGGAAGGCCAGCTCATCGGATTGCTCAATGGCGACCTGGTGCAATCCGGCACTGATCTCGACAAGATCGTGGAAGAGACACTGAAGTCCATTGAAGATACCGACCCTGAACTCCTCACGGTTTTCGTAGGTGAAGGTGCCACAGAAGAGCACACATCGACGCTGGAAAGCCTGGTGGGCGATATGTATCCCGAAGCGGAAATCGAAGTGGTGGCCGGTAACCAGCCTCACTATCTCTACATCATTGCAGTAGAGTAATCGTATTCGAGCGCGCTTCGCGCTGACGTACGCAACAGGAGGCTCTGCAGATGAGCACCAACCGCACTGTCGCGATTGTGACCGACAGTACCTGCGATCTTGATGCCGAACTCGTAAAAAAGCAGGGTATTACCGTTGTGCCACTGAATGTGCACTTTGGTGAATCGGTGTATCTGGATCAGGTAGATATCAGCACCGACGAGTTTATGGAAAAGATGGCGACGTCTAATCCGCTTCCCACTACAAGCCAACCTTCGGTGGGGATGTTTGAAGAGGCATTCAGGCGCGCTGCAGCTGAGCAGGGCGTCACGGAAATCGTCTGCATTACCATCTCGTCCAAGCTCAGCGGCACATTTCAAAGCGCTTCCATCGCCAGTCAGAACCTGGCGGATGAACTCACCATCGAAGTCGTCGATTCCTTCTCTGGCAGCTACGGACTTGGATTCCAGGCCCTGCGCGCAGCCGAGCTGGCAGATGAAAGCAAGAACGCCAAAGAGATTTCCGAAATACTGCTAAACGAACTCGGTCGCTATCATGTGGTCTTTTTCGTTGACACACTCGATCACCTGCGCCGTGGAGGCCGTATCGGCAAGGCAGCACAACTCGTCGGATCCTTTTTGCAGCTGAAGCCGCTGCTCCGCGTGGATGAGGGCCAGATTGTGCCCTTCGAGCGCACACGTACTCGTGCCAAGGCAATCCGCGCGCTTGAAGCGTTTGCTGCAGAATCGGGGCCGGCAGACGAACTCACCGTTCTCTACAACACCACACCGGACGAAGCGGAAGCGCTGGCGCGCTCGGTAAGCGTGCACACTCCCGGCAAGGAACCTGCTCTGGCGAAAGTGAGCCCGGTGATCGCGGCCCACATTGGGCCGGACATTATGGGCCTTGTAGTAAAGGAGCGGCTCGGTGAGTAATCCACGCAAGGTTTTCGTCGTCACAGACAGCACCAGTGATATTCCCGCGCACTTCCGCGCAGAGCTGGGAATTGAGGTGGTTCCGCTCTCGATTAACTTCGAGAACGAGACGTTGCTGGATGGTGTGGACCTCTCGCCTGAACAGTATGTAGAACGCCTTCGATCGGCCGACAAGCTCCCATCCACCGCGCAGCCAACTGTTGAACAGTTCCAGACGGCCTACAAAAAGGGCCTCGATGCCGGAATGGATGTTCTCTGCGTAACGATTTCCTCCGGCCTTTCGGGCACATTTAACTCTGCCAGTCTCGCTGCCGAACAGCTTGATCCCGAGCGGATCCGCGTGGTGGATTCACTCAGTGCCACCATGGCGCTTGGGTGGGTAGTTGTAGAAGCAGCCCGAGCCGCCCAGGGTGGCGCCTCGCTGAGCGAGACCGTGCACGTTGCCGAAAAGAACCGCGGCAAGGTTCACTTTTACGCGCTGCTACAAACGCTGGACTACGTGTACAAGGGCGGCCGTATTGGTCGCGCCAGCCACATGGTCGGATCCGCACTTGGAATCAAGCCAATTCTCAGCCTGGAAGATGGAACGGTATTACCAGTCGAGCGCGTTCGCACCTGGAAGAAGGCGCTGATGCGGATGATTGAGATTGCTTCTTCGCAGGGCAAGCTCCTTGATGTCGCGATTTTGCACACCGATAATCTTCCCGAGGCCCAAAAAGCGGTCGATGAACTGAAAAACCGGTTTCCGGACGCGAACTATGAGATCGTGTTTGCGGGAACAACCATTGCAACGTACGCCGGGCCAGGAGCTGTCGGCATCATGATCCGCACAGAATAGAGCCGTGAACCCAACCAGATCGACATCAACTCCACCGCCACAGCGCATCGATTCCGCGATCGATGCGCTCCGTCGTGTGTGGGCGAATGGCGAGGATGCCGGCAGGTCTTTGGTCCAGGCGGTGGACGACCTGCACTTGTTGCGACCGCAAACCCCGAGTATGCAAATGCAGCGTGAAGTTGATCAGATGATCGGCGCACTCAAGGCGTTGCCGAAGGACCTCGATGCCCGGCGGAT
>CAZYDY010000117.1:0-1514 GCA_964646245.1 uncultured Sphaerobacteraceae bacterium | reverse complement strand
CATATCGACTATTCGCAAAGTGTGGATCTCAGCAATCCACTCCTGCTTACAGGCGATATCGTGTTGCGCGGCAAGGTCAGCAATATCCAGGTGATTCGGAGCGGAACCCCTCGGGTGCAGGTGCGCCTCGTTACCGACACCGGCTGGATCAAAATCACATGGTTTAGCACATATATCCAGAACCAGCTCCAGGAAGGTCGGGAGATCGTTGTCGCAGGGACACTGACACCTGGCTATGGCGGACTGCAACTCACCAATCCGGAATGGGAATATGCCAACGCTCGCAGCATTCTCAACCAGGAAGCGCTCATTCCGGTGTACCCACTTACCAAAGGCGTCACGCAAAAGACGTTGCGCAAGCACACACGTAACGCACTTGATGCCACCGCAAACAACCTTGTGGATTGGCTTGGAGACGCACGCCCATACATAGACGATGATGTCTGGGATTTCCTCCCCAGTCTTGGGGAGATGTACGAGCATATTCACTACCCGCCAACTGTTGGTGATTTCAGCGTCGCGCGCAAGCGGCTCACCTTCCAGAACCTGCTGCTCCTGCAGCTCGGAATGGTGCAAACCCGTAACAAGGCGAAAGCAGCCGATGGATTGGCGATCGATGTTGATCCCGCCGACCTGAATGCATTTTTGGGCACCCTCCCCTTCACGCTCACAGGTGCGCAGCGGCGAGTCGTTGCCGAGATGATGGGCGATATCACGACCGACTCACCGATGACTCGATTGGTGCAGGGAGATGTGGGTAGTGGCAAGACGGCGGTTGCTGCAGTTGGTGCCTGGGCGGCCTGGCAAAATGGCCTCCAATCTGCGGTGATGGCACCAACAGAACTCCTGGCTGAACAGCATATGGAGTCGTTCGCGAAACTCTTTGCCGGACTGCCTGAAGAGACTCGGCCGACCCTGGCGTTACTCACGGGATCCACCCGTGCCAAGGAACGCCGCGAGATATTGGCGCGACTGGAGTCCGGAGAAATAAATATCGCCATCGGCACACACGCGTTGTTCACCGAGGACGTGGCGTTTCAGAAGCTTGCCTTCGTGGTTATCGATGAGCAGCACCGCTTCGGCGTGAATCAGCGCGCGGCACTGACACGCAAGGCTATTGGCTATCAGCCGCATTTGCTGTCAATGACGGCCACGCCGATCCCGCGCACGCTCAACCTGGTGCTGCATGGCGACCTCGATGTGTCGATCATCGATGAGCGCCCGCCAGGGCGCATCCCGATCAGCACATTCAGCTATGCGGGTCCGGATCGCACCAAGGCCTATCAACTGGTGCGGCACGAAGTGAACAAGGGTCATCAGGTTTTCGTGATCTGCCCGTTGGTGACGGAGTCGGATACGATCGTCGCGCGCGCCGCCGAGCAGGAAGCCGAACGGCTGCAGCACGAGGTCTTCCCGGATTTACGCATCGATGTCTTGCACGGCAAGATGAGCGCGAAGAAGAAGGATGAGATCATGACTCGTTTCCGCGACCATGAATTCGACATCCTCGTATC
>CAZYDY010000116.1:2510-6215 GCA_964646245.1 uncultured Sphaerobacteraceae bacterium | reverse complement strand
GTCGGTGCTATTGCCTATCGCCTCGAAGCCGGTATCCCGATTCCGGCTGAGCAAGTGGGACTGCTCCAGGCATTTGCTGATTCTGCGGCGATTGCGATTGAAAACGCAGATCTCTATACAAGTGCACGTGATGGACTTGAAACCCAGCGCACGCTCGTGCAAGAGATGCATCACCGTGTCCGGAACAACCTGCAGACTGTGGCAGCACTCCTAAGCCTGCAGATTCGCAATGTCGATAACGCTCCCTGGGCTGTGGAAGTTCGTGAAGCCGTGAGCCGAATCCAGGCGATTGCGGCCGTCCACGATCTCCTCAGTGATCCCCGACGCTTCACCGGAGCTACCCTGGATCAAATCGCCAGGTTGGTCGCGGAGGATGCGCACAGCACGCTCATACCACCGGGTCTAAAGGTGACCTTCGACATTCAGCCAACAGAACTTCGTATCCCAAGTCGGCAAGCCACGATTATGAGCCTGCTCATCAACGAACTGGCAGCCAACGCGATTAGCCATGGCTTTGCGAATCGAGAAACCGGATATATCCGCATTCGGGCGTGGCAGGACGACGACCATGCCAACGTAGAGATCTTCAACGACGGTGAACGCGTACCCGAAGGATTCGATCCGGCCCAGAGTCAGGGACTCGGTATGCGCATTACCCACCGGCTCGTCACCAGCGATCTCCGAGGTACGTTTTCCATCACTTCCGACGAAGACGGTACCTATGCAGTAATGCGGTTCCCTATCGCATCCGAGACCGACGGTATGCTTTAACTAACGTTGATCAATAGCATAGGTGCGAGATTCCTTGCCACCGTACGCCTCGTCCAAGATGGTCACGATGTGATCCACCTTTTGCTCTGAACCATTTCGGATCAGCGAGGTGCGCAGTTGCATGTGACAGCCAGGATTGCTGGTCACCACGGTGTCCGCTTGTGTATCCATTGCGTGCTTCGCCTTGCGGTCGCCGAGTGCATCGGCCATCTTCGGGCGGGTGATGTTGTAGATACCGGCGCTACCGCAGCAAAGCGAAGATTCCTGCATCTCTATCAGTTCCAGGCCCGGAACCTGCGCCAGAAGTGATCGAGGCTGTGCGAATATCCGCTGCGCATGTACCAGGTGACAGGGCTCTTGCAACGTGACCTTGGCGTTGACTTCTCGTGTCGGTGGTACGAGTGGCTGCTCATCAAGGACTTCGTTTACATCCTTCACGCGCCGAACGAATGCCTTCGCCCGCTCCGAATATGCGGGATCATCCTTGAGCAAATGATCATATTCCTTGAGAGCGCTGCCACATCCGGCGGCGTTCACCACGACCGCTCCATCCCCTACCTGTTCGAATGCGTCGATGTTCTTGCGAGCGAGATTACGAGCCTCATCCAACATTCCGGTGTGGGAATAAATGGCACCGCAGCAGCCCTGGCTCACGGGGACATCCGTGGCATAACCGTTATGCGCGAGTACACGGCCCGTTGCGCGGTTCACATCCGGGAATACCGAACTCATCACACAGCCATTGAATACGTGCGCCTTGCCGATACTGGACTTCGGAACCCAGGAATCCTTACCGGGTGCCAGTGGTGACTCTTCCAGGTCCGGTACCATTCGCTCGAGGTTCTCAAGTCGTAGTAACCGCAGAACGCCTGTTTTGCGCAGTAGCTTGCTAATGCCTGCCTTCTGGTATGCACGAAGTCCATAGGCTCCGGCGCGCATACGCCGCACATCATTGAACGGCAAGCTCATGAGGCTGGCGCGGAGCGCATGCTGCCACCACGGCCGTGGACGATGCTTCTCCAGCTGGGCGCGGCTCGCCTCCACCACAGCGCCATACTGCACACCACTAGGACACACAGCCTCACAAGCGCGGCAGTTGAGACACTGATACATCTGCTCGTCGAAGGATTCGTCCAGCAGGCTCAACTTGCCATCGGACACAGCAGTCATGAGCCACAAACGTCCACGTGGGGACGAAGCCTCGTCTCCCGTTTCCCGGTATGTGGGGCACGATGGCAGGCACATACCGCAGTGAACACAGGCACGTAGTAAATCATCATCCGGTACATCGTCACCAGAGAACGGTACGGGTTTCTGGAGTTCTTCAATCAAACTAATTGTCGCCAAAATACGCCTCCAGAACTAAATGAATAGTCGCCCGCGATTAAGAATATTCGCCGGGTCGAACTGTTGCTTGATAGAACGCATCACGTCGCGATCGGGCCGAGGCGGCCCCCATACGGGAACATCGCGCTTCCAGGCATCATCGCCACCTTCGATCATCCACATCGTTGATCCGAGAGCCTCGAGATGCGCCGACGTTACCACCGCCGAATCGATTTGAGCGCGGATGGAACCTGTACCGTAGGACGCGGAGAGATTACTGACGCCACCTGTCGCGATCAACTTTGAAACGATACTGGAGAGACCTGCTGCCGGAGCACCCAACAAGATCTGCGGATGCTGGGCGGAACCTGGAGATGGAACCCAAACGTTGGCCGAATCACTACTTTCAACCTGATCGCCTTCGAGAGCCGTTGCCTGTCGCTGATAGTCGTCCACAGCAGGTTCACGGCCGGTGAACCGAATAGAAGTCTCCCACTCCCCTCCGCGTTGACGAGTATTGATCGCAATCGCGCCCGGGAACTGCTGAAGTAATCGCTGCTGTCGTGCAAGAGCGGAATCCACGTCGGAATCAACCCAGGTAAGCGTACGATCTGTACGAGCCTTCGGAAGCACTTTAAGGTTCACTCGCGTGAGCGTAGCCAATGACCCCCAACTACCATGAAGCATGCGACTGATCTCGAAGCCACTGACATTCTTTACCGTCATGCCTCCAGCCTTGGCGATGAGCCCGTCGCCGCGGACGTATTCGCATCCGATAAGTAAGTCCTTGAGCGTCCCCTGTCCGTACCGGCGCGGACCAGAGAAGCCAGTTGCCACAAGTCCACCGATGGTTCCCGCATCATCCACTGCGATATCTACCGGGAGCTCCTGCCCGTATTCAGCAAGGCTCTCAATTACTATACGCATCGGCGTACCAGTTAAAAACCCGGCAGTCATATCTGTTGGTATGTAATCGAGGATTCCACTGAGTCCGGACATATCCAGCGCGATAAATTCGTGGTCGACAGGGTGACCCGTGGACAGGCATGTACCGCCCCCGATTGGGAGCACCGGCGTTCCCGCCTCGCTCGCCTGCCTGAGTACGTCAGAGATATGCTCAGGCGACTCCACTTTCACGGTCTTCACAATGTTCAACCCGGCAACTGCGTCCATGCAATGCTCCTAAAATGCAACGATTCCGTGCTTCTGGGCCATCCGCTGCATGTGAAGATCTTTCAATTCTCCGCACATCACGCTTGCCGGCAGGACTTTCCCTGGATTGAAAATGTCTTCAGGATCAAAGGACCGCTTCAATCCGGCCATGGCCCGCAAATCAGATTCGTTATAGATGAGCGGCATGTGATCGCGCTTTTCGCTACCGATTCCATGTTCACCGCTAAGTGTTCCGCCCAGCTCAACGCATGCCACCACGAGGTCGTGGTTGAGTTCGAGCACGCGCTCGACTGCTCCCTTCTCCCGGCGATCGAACAGGATGAGCGGATGCAAATTGCCGTCTCCGGCGTGAAAGACATTGCTCACCTGAAAGCCGCTGGCTTTGGAAAGCCGATCAACTTCATCCAGCGTTTGCACCAGCTTCGATCGCGGTAC
>CAZYDY010000116.1:0-2410 GCA_964646245.1 uncultured Sphaerobacteraceae bacterium | reverse complement strand
GCATGATACGCTGCCTCGACCGCCTGCATGCTGAGCGAATCCATAATTTCCAGCGACGCAGGCATGGTGCCGGAGGCGATGATTTCGGTGACAGCCTGGGCAGCGTCGTCCATGCTGCGGAATGCAGCCAGCATCACACTGATCGATGCGGGGATTGGCGTGAGCTTCACCAGCGCCTTGGTCACGATGCCAAACATCCCCTCGGAGCCAACGATAGCGGCCGTGAGGTCCAGCCCACCGTACCCGGGTTGGTTGGAATCCATCCAGACAACATCCCCCGTTGGCAGGACCACCTCCACACCGAGAATATGATTGGTCGTAACACCGTACTTGAGGCAATGCGGTCCACCAGCGTTCTCGGCGATATTGCCGCCGATGGTACTGGCTTTTTGGCTGGAAGGATCTGGGGCGAAGAAGAGATGTTGGTCCTTCACGTGCGTGGAGAGATCGAGGTTAACAAGCCCCGGCTCGACCAGGGCAGTGCGATCGCGCTCGTTCACCTGCAGCACCCGGTCCATTCGCGTGAGCGAGACAATGATGCCGCTATCTATAGCAACGGCACCCCCGCTCAGGCCCGTGCCGGCACCGCGTGCAACGATTGGCAAACCATGTTTACGCGCAACCTTCACCACTCCCGCGACCTGCTCAGTTGAAGTTGGGAGCACAACGGCCTGCGGCAGGGTGGTCTCCACTGCTCCATCCACAGAGCCATCAGCTTCGAAAACGAGCAGGTCCGCCATTCGATGTCGTACACCGGCGGGACCACAAACGCCAAGGAGGTCTTCTATTAAAGCCAGGTTCGTCATGAGAAGCTCCAATCACCGGAAATCATGTCCACAGTATCCGTTGCCAGACGCCCCATGGCAATTCGATAGGTTGTCCAAGTGCGGGACAGGTTCATCGCTTTGGTCCCGCCCACCCGGATGCAAGCGACTCTTCGCGTATCGTCTTTACGTGTTCAGACCTGTGAGAATCACTCGCCCGATATGCGCGAAATGCGTATGGAAGTATCATGTGTATCTAACTGGTCGAACCTGTAAGGAGCTCCAATATGCACGTACCATTGATCGACGCAGTTATCGCCAACGCCTATGATCGCGTTCGAGACATGGTCGCCGCCGGTGTCGATCTCGAGTATCGCGACAAGAATGGGCGCACCCCGCTACTGGTTGCCGTTACGGCCAACAACGTTGACATCGCCCGGGTATTGATAGAGGCCGGCGCCGATGTAAATGCACAGGACGACATCAAAGACAGCCCGTACCTGCTTGCAGGAGCCCGCGGCTACAACGAAATTCTGCAGATGACGATCGAAAACGGAGCCGACCTCACCAGCACGAATCGCTACGGAGGCACGGCGCTAATTCCCGCATGTGAACGCGGGCACGTTGAAACCGTGGCGATCCTGTTAGAAGCAGGTGTGGATGTCAATCACGTCAACGACCTCGGTTGGACTGCACTTCTGGAGGCAATCGTCCTTGGCGATGGCGGCCCAGCGCACGTGAAGATAGTAAAGCAACTGATTGATGCCGGCGCCGACCTCGACATCACCGATAAGGACGGCGTTACGCCTCTCCAACATGCCCAGAACCGCGGCTTCAAACGCATTGCATCCTTGCTCGATGCCGCCGGTGCAAACAAATCCATGGAGACCAGGACGTGAACGTAGAACTTTCACAACAAATCTCTCATCAATTCACAGAAATGAAGCCGAAGCTCCGTGGCTGGATTCACGCCGGTACCTTCCCTGTCGCTATCGCGCTGGGAGTGTTGCTTATCGCGTTTTCACAAGGAGTGGCCGCAACTGCCGGCGCGATAATCTTCATGGTGACATCGCTCGCACTGTTCGGAGTAAGTGCCCTGTACCATCGCATAGGTTGGTCACCAAAAGTACACGCGATTTTCCGACGAATAGACCATGCCAATATCTTCCTCCTCATTGCGGGGACGTACACGCCGCTGAGCCTCATGCTATTGCCACGCGAAAAGGCAACCGTACTTCTCGCGCTCGTGTGGACCGGTGCCCTGGCTGGTGTGTTGTTTCGGGTGTTCTGGCTGGGTGCGCCGCGCTGGCTCTACGTGGTGCTGTATGTGGTACTTGGCTGGAGCGCAATGCTCTTTGTCACGGATCTCTTCCGCGCAAGCTGGATCACCATGACCCTGGTTGCCATCGGTGGATTGCTCTATAGCATCGGAGCGGCTGTGTACGGATTCAAGCGTCCGAACCCGTCCCCGAAGTGGTTTGGGTTCCACGAGGTTTTCCATACTCTCACTGTTGCTGCATTCCTGTTGCAATGGACGGGTGTGTTCCTTGCGGCCGTACGAGGTGTACGCGTTTAACCACGAATCATCGGTATAACTGATCGCACAAAGACACGGCCCCTTCAACAATCAGTCGAAGGGGCCGTGT
>CAZYDY010000115.1:0-6231 GCA_964646245.1 uncultured Sphaerobacteraceae bacterium | reverse complement strand
ACCTTGCTCGCCTCGATGTACCAGTCGCAGAGTTCGTTCCAGATGAACTCGTTGATCTGTCGTCCGGCTTCACCGAGGAGATAGCGCTCCATCAGGTTTGTTGCCGATTCAGTAACCGCATCCAGACGGCTAATGATCCACCGATCTGCGAGTTCCAGGTTTCCGGATGGTCGCGCCGGTCCCTGCTCGTCCATAGCGATGTCGTGTTCGCCGATCGTGCGGAGTGCGAACCGGGTGGCATTCCAGAGCTTGTTACCGAAGTTGCGACTGGCTTCCACCTTTTGGATACTGAGGCGGCTGTCGTTGCCCGGGCTCGCCTGGGTCACCAGGGTGTAACGCAAGGCATCTGCACCGTACTCGTCAGTCACTGTAATGGGGTCGATCACATTCCCCTTGGTCTTGCTCATCTTCGCGCCTTCGATATCGCGAACGATGCCACTGAGGAAGACTGTGTGGTACGGCACTTCGCCCATGAACTCAATACCGAAGAAGACCATGCGGGCGACCCAGAGAAAGAGAATCTCATAACCGGTCTGCATCACGGAGCCCGGATAGAAACGCTTCAGGTCCTCCGTCTCATCTGGCCAGCCGAGTGTGCTCATTGGCCAGAGACCGGAACTGAACCAGGTATCGAGAACATCCGGATCCTGCTCAATGTTCGAACTGCCGCACTTCTCGCATGCGGTTACGTGTTCGTCCTCGCTGGCGAACTGGTGGCTGCAATCTGAGCAGGTCCAAACCGGGATGCGGTGTCCCCACCAGAGTTGGCGCGAGATTGTCCAGTCGTGGATGTTCTCCAGCCAATTGTCATACACACCCTTGAAGCGCTCGGGAACGAAGGTAAGCTCGCCGTTCTGTGCTGCGTCATAAGCGGGTTTTGCGAGCGAATCCATCTTCACGAACCACTGCTCGCTCACCATGGGCTGAATCACTGTGCTGCAGCGTTCGCAGGTACCAACGTTGTGCGCGTGCGGCTCAATCTTGCCCAGCAGACCGGCTTCTTCAAAGCGACGCACGACTTCCTTGCGCGCCTCCTCGACCGTGAGGCCTTCCAGATCCTTGCCTTCGGCGTTGATGGTCGCATCCTTGTTCATCATGGTGATGAAGGGAAGGCTGTGACGCTTGCCGATTTCGAAGTCGTTCGGATCGTGTGCGGGTGTTACCTTGACGGCGCCGGTTCCGAAATCCTTGTCAACGTGTTCGTCCGCAATAATCGGAATCAACCGATCAACAATTGGCAGGCGAACCTGCTGTCCGATGAGGTGAGCGTAGCGGTCATCATCCGGATTCACGGCTACCGCAGTGTCGCCGAGCATTGTTTCCGGGCGAGTGGTCGCCACAACCAACTTTTCGTCCGAACCGTCCACCGGGTACGCCAGATGCCAGAGACTTGACTGAACGTCCTGATACTTAACCTCGAGATCGCTAATGGCGGTACTGCAACGCGGGCACCAATTGATGAGTCGCTCGCCGCGGTAGATGAGATCCTTGTCGTACAAATGCTTGAAGGCCTTGCGCACCGCCCTGGCCGGACCGGGATCCATGGTGAACGCGAAACGAGACCAATCCGCACTGGCACCGAGCAACTTCATTTGCGTGCGAATCTGGGGGCGAACGTCGTCCATATATTCCCAGACTCGCTCCAGGAACTTCTCACGTCCCAGGTCGTTGCGGGTCAATCCCTCTTCTGCAAGGATTTTCTCCACTGCCCACTGGCCAGCTATACCGGCGTGATCAGCGCCGGGAACCCAGAGTGTGGGATCACCCATCATCCTGTGCCAACGGATGAGAATGTCTTCGGTCGCAACGATGAGACCGTGGCCAACGTGGAGCACACCAGTGACATTTGGCGGCGGCATGATGATAACGAAGGGTTTGCGACCTTCGGTCAGATCCTTGTCATTGGGCTTGAAGTAACCCTGCTCATCCCACCAGTCGTAGAGTCCCTGTTCCACTTCGCTGGGGTTGTAGGCCTTCGCGAGTTCTGCTGGCCTTGAGTTGACGTCTGTCACAGTGTGCTCCTAATTACTATACGCATCGGCGACGTTGTTAATTATCCGGTTTGTCTCGGGTTCACCGAAATTCGAGAAATTTGGGCCAAGATTTACCTTTGGACCGGCTTTGCCGGGAGATTCTGTGGGCAACCCGCAATGTGGATTGGACACAGAAAACCGCCCTGACTATTGCCAGGACGGGAACCCAGAATGGGACCGCGGTACCACCTCGCTTCAGCGAACGGATTCGCTGCTCTCATGATCGCTATATCGGGCGAACCCGCCATCGGTTACTGCGTGCCTCACCGATGAACCTCCCGGGCGACCTTCAGCGTGGCGCAAATTGCGATGACTTCCAGCCGATGGTCGTCGCTTTCTGGTAGATGGCCACACCTACTCCTCCCGTTCGCAGGATTACAGGAAGTATAGCAAGATTCGTCAAGTAGACCATTGACTGTTTCGTCATTCGACTTCGCCGCTCATTTCACCGAATGGAGGTAATGTGACCGAGAGATCCAATGCGACGGCTTCTCGTCGGTCCATTGCGTTGCTGCTCATTATTTTGTCGAGCGCGCTCTTCTTTTCCGTACGTATAAACAACACCGAATCCCTGGTTACCAATGATGAGCCGTTTTGGCTCGGTCGTTCCGCTAACTTCGGCCGTGGGATAGAGCATTGGGAGCCAGAGTACACCTACCAGATGGCTCATCCGGGAGTGACAGTAATGTGGGCGGGAGCTGTCGCTTTCTGGGTTCACGGAAGCGACTATTCCAAGCACTACACCGACAGCACAGATTTTCCGTTCTTCATTGATGAACGCCTGGTGGATGTCGGTATTGATCCAATGGAAATGCTGCAGCATGCGCGCATCGTCAAGCTCAGTCTGGAAACCGTTCTGTTCGCAATCTCAATTGCACTTGTGCTGACAATCGGCACGCTTCTGCTGGCGGCGATCACAGGTGTGCTGATCGCGCTGGATCCGTTCCTGGCGGGATTCGGGCCGCTACTGCACGTCGATAGCCTACTGGCGATGTCTCTCTTCGCAGCGTCTTTAGCCATCGCCTGGGCGATGCGTGAGCCAGAGAGACGGTCACGGTGGTTGATCGCAGGAGTACTTGCGGCTATCGCTGTGTTGACGCGCTCGACCGCAGCCGCGATCGGGATTCCGCTCACGATCGTGTTGTTTCTCGTTTGGAAGAGATGCGGTTGGGCCATATCGCTTCGGTCAGCCGGCTTGTGGATCGCCGGATTCGCGGTCACGTATATCGTCGCCTGGCCTGTATTGTGGGTCGATCCCATCGGGACGGCTCGGGCAATGATTGACTGGACGCTCGGTGCCGCTAGCGGTGGACATGAGCATCAACTCTTTTTCAATGGAGAGATCACCTTCGACGATCCTGGCTGGCTCTTCTACCCGGTGACGATGTTATGGCGGACGACACTTATCGCCTGGCTCGGCCTCGGGCTTTGTCTGCTCTCGCTGCGATCACAAAGCGTTCGGGACAGGATTCGTTCGTTTGCTCCAGTGCTGGTAATGGCAGCCGTGTATCTGGTGGTGATGAGTCTTGGCGCGAAGAAGTTCGATCGCTATGTGCTCCCGGTGTATCCTGTGATCTCGCTGATGGCGGCGTTCGGATTTGATTCCGCTGCTCGTTGGATCAGGGCGCGAATTCCCCGGCTCAAGCACGTTGTTCCTGCGGCTGGACTTGCCGCAATGGCCGGGCTCAGCCTCATCTCGCTCGCCAACTCTGGGATATATCACCTCAACTACTACAACGAGATCATGCGTCTGTTCGAACGACCTGAGGACGCGATTCAGATCGGCTGGGGTGAAGGTGGCTCCGACGTTATCAGTTTTCTAGAGAGCGAATCAGAACGGCTCGGCAGACCGGTGGTAGTGCAAACGTTCTCGATTCCGCAGGAGAGTATTCCGCCGCCGCTCAAGTATTTCCTGATCGACGACGCCAAGCAGACGGATAGCGTTCTGTTCAACAATGTCGGTCTGACGAACGCTAACGACTGGAACGCGACGGATTACTATGTGTTCAATATTCAGCAAACCCAGCGCGGTATGGTGGATGACTATGCGCTCTTCGCGGAGGCTGAGCCTGTCCACACCGTGACATTGGGAGGAGTTGTTATCTGGGAGATTTACGCGCCGAATGAGATGCCGGCGCCAAAGGTGATTCCGGGGAACTGATCTCAATGCGGTCAGAGGCTGTCCACACGAAATGACACTATCCACCCACTATCATGGCACTCACTGTGCGTGATACACTTTCCGATGCGAATAAATGTTCGCATTGTGTTTTCACACTCATTCCGAGGACAGCATGCCCCAATTCGATCATCTCCGCATCCAAGGCGCTCGCGAGCACAATCTTAAGAACATCAATGTCGATATTCCTCGTGACAGCCTGGTTGTATTCACCGGTTTGTCTGGCTCCGGGAAGTCTTCGCTTGCTTTCGATACGATCTTCGCAGAAGGTCAGCGCCGGTACGTGGAATCGCTCAGCGCCTATGCGCGGCAGTTCCTGGGACAGATGGAGAAGCCGGACCTCGATCACATTGAGGGGCTCTCCCCGGCTATTTCAATCGATCAAAAAGGAACAAGTCGCAACCCGCGGTCTACAGTCGGTACTGTTACCGAGGTCTATGACTACATGCGGCTTCTTTGGGCTCGAATTGGGCATCCGCATTGTCCGAACGATGGAACGCCAATCGAACGACAGACCCCACAACAGATGGCCGATATCCTGCTCCAACAGGAAGATGGCACCCGGCTGATGATCATGGGTCCGGTGATTCGCGATCGCAAGGGTGAGCACCTGGCAACATTGGAGGAAATCCGGCGCCAGGGGTTCGCACGTGTGCGGGTGGACGGAGAAGTTCGCACAACCGACGAAACAATAAAGCTCGCCAAAACCAAGAAGCACACCATTGAAGTCGTGGTGGACCGGATGGTGATTCGTCACCCGGAAGAACTTGCCGAGGGCGAGCAGCATCCCGACAAGGTGCGACTGATTGACTCACTGGAAGTCGCGCTGCGCATGAGCGAAGGTATCGCAATCGCTCAGGTGGTGGACGGCGACGAGATCACCTTCTCCGAGAAGTTCGCTTGCCCGGTGTGTGGTTTCAGCTACGCGGAACTTGAGCCGCGAAACTTCAGCTTCAACAGCCCCCACGGTGCGTGTGAGACCTGCATGGGCCTGGGCACCACCATGGAATTTGATCCCGAACTGGTGATACCCAACCGCGCGCTCAGTGTCGCGCAGGGTGCGATTGTTCCCTGGATTCGAAGTGGCCTGGAGAACAGCAAGTGGTACGGGGCACTGCTGAAGGGTGTTGCGGAAGCTTACGACTTCTCGCTCGATGTACCGGTGATGGAGATGGATCCGGCGCACGTTAACCTGCTGCTCAACGGCACGGGTGACGACAAGATTGAGGTGCAATATTCGCCGCGATCGGGGCGCAAGCGCAAATATAATGTAGCGTTCGAGGGTGTGATCCCGAACCTGCAGCGTCGTCATCGGCAAACCGAATCTGAGTTCATGCGCGAACAGATAGAGCACTACATGGCCACCCGGCCCTGCCCCACCTGCCAGGGACAGAAGCTGCGTCCAGAGATTCTCGCGGTAACTGTAAGTGGCAAGAGCATCATCGAGATCACGCGGATGCCGGTGCATGAGGCAAGCGCCTGGTTTGAAGCACTTAATTTTGATCCGGCTGATAATCCGGATGCACCGCTGAGCAATCGCGAATTCCTCATTGCCCGGCAAATCCTCAAAGAGATCTGTGAGCGACTCGGCTTCCTGATAGATGTCGGGCTGAATTACCTTTCGATGGAACGGAGCGCCAACACGCTTTCGGGTGGTGAAGCGCAGCGGATTCGACTTGCGACGCAGATTGGGTCCAGCCTGATGGGTGTGCTTTACATCCTGGATGAGCCGAGTATCGGACTGCACCAACGAGACAACGCTCGCCTGATCAAGACGTTGCAACGACTGCGAGACATCGGCAACACGCTGATTGTTGTGGAGCATGACGAAGACACCATGCGCGCCGCAGACTGGATTGTGGACATTGGGCCAGGTGCCGGTGAGCACGGTGGACACCTTGTGGCGGAAGGTCCGCTTGAAGCAATCAAGGCGAATACTGAATCTATAACAGGCGATTACCTGAGCGGACGTCGGGTTATCAAGGTACCGAGAAAGCGTCGCGAGGGTAACGGCAAGCA
>CAZYDY010000114.1:0-6246 GCA_964646245.1 uncultured Sphaerobacteraceae bacterium | reverse complement strand
GTAATCTGCATGCGGCAGGCGTCGGCGATGTTTTTGCCGTTGATCTTCGAGGAAAGCGCTTCCTGGCTAAGACGCGTACCATCGCAATCCGGGCAGGTCTCGAAGGTCACGGCACTCTCGACAAAGCGTCGGATGTGCGCCTGCAGGGATTCAACATCCTTTGAGAGCATCGTCTTTTCAATGCGTGCGATCACGCCTTCGTAGGTGACATTAACGCCGTCAACCTTGATACGGGTCGGCTCCTTGTAAAGAAGGGCGTGGCGCTCTCGCTTGTTGAACTTCTTGATTGGCTTGTCGGCCGGGAAGAAATCGCCATTGGAGAAAATGCGCCCATACCAGCCATCGATTGAGTAGTTCGGCACCAGAATCGCGCCCTCTTCGATGGTTTTGTCCTCATCGTAAATCTTGGTCCAGTCGTATCCGGATACGGTGCCGCGTCCCTCACACGTCGGGCACATACCACCAAGGATGTTGAAATCGGCCTTTTCCGTGATCGTTTTATTGCCGCGCTGGACGGTGATGCCGCCCGATCCGCTGGCAGATGGAACATTGAACGAGAACGCGTTGGGCGATCCGATGTGTGGCTTGCCAAGACGGCTGAAGAGGATACGGAGCATGGCGTTCGCATCCGTGGCGGTTCCAACAGTGGAGCGGGAATCGCCACCGATGCGAGCCTGGTCGACGATGATGGCGGTGGTGAGACCCTCCAAAACATCTACTTCCGGCCGCGCCAGTGAGGGCATGAATCCTTGCAGGAAGGCAGAGTAGGTCTCGTTGATCAGGCGCTGGGATTCCGCCGCGATGGTGCTGAACACCAGGCTGGATTTGCCTGAGCCGGAGAGTCCTGTAAAGACAGTAAGCCTGCGCTTGGCGAGATCGATATCAACGTTCTTGAGATTGTTGACGTGCGCGCCGCGGACGCGAATCGTATCGTGGGAATCGGCCTTTTGCATAAGCAGCCTCCTGGCTTGGGGAAAGTTCGCATCGTATTCTACTGCCGGTTGTGCATGAATGCACGTTTTGCCACCGTCATTCCGAGACCCGAGGCCCAAGACGAAGAATCCCGAACCAACCAATTGTCCCATCCGGATTCATCGGATCGGTTTACAGCTTTTCCTCAGACTGACGCAGAGCTTGCTCACACTCCCAATCCATGGCGATAATGCGGACATAATGAATCCGTCCTCGCAAGGAACACAGATGGCACAAACAACGAACGCAGACGTCATCATCATCGGCGCGGGCACCATGGGCACCGCGGCGGCATGGGCCCTGGCGCGTCGTGGTGTTAATGTGATCGCGATAGATCAGTTCTCTCACTACAACACCATGAGTAGCCACGGTGGTCATACGCGTATCTTCCGACACTGCTACTTTGAGGGCGAGGAATATGTTCCCTGGGCGATCGCCTCAGATCGCCTCTTTGCCGAAATGGCCGACCGCACCGGACTGGACCTGCAAATCCGCGTGGGCTGCCTCGATATCGGCACACCGGAAAACGGACATGCCCGGAAATCCCAGTCAGCAGCTATCGCCCACAACCTCCCGTTCGAAACGCTTTCCGCCCGCGAGGTGAACGAGCGCTTTCCTGCCTGGAATCTCCCGGACGACTTCGAGGCCAACCTTGATCCGGAAGGCGGTGTGCTCAAGGTGGAGAATGTGTTCCGCGCGTTCCGTACCGAGATCGAGGCAGCCGGTGGAGTCATCGTCGAACATTCGCCTGTCACCAGTTGGAACGCAACAGACTCAGGCGTAGAGGTCCGCACTGCCGACGCGACGTATACCGGCAAGCACCTGATTGTGACAGCCGGTGCCTGGGCAGGAAAGATGCTCGCCGATCTCAGGTTGCCACTGAAAGCCACGCGCAAGCCAGTTATCTGGTATGAGACTGACGATGTCTCCCTTTACCGGCCGGAGCAGTTTCCGCCCTTCATTATCGATTGCGATATCGATGTGTATTACGGGCTGCCAGCAGTTGGAGCAGACAGCGTAAAGATGGGCAACCACAGCGATATGAACGAGATCGATCCGGACCAACTTCAACGCGACCTTCAACCGGGGGATATCACCGCGGCGTTCTCAGAGTTCGTAACAACCATGCTAAATGGGGCACATCCACGCGCGCTGGCCACCAGCATGTGCATGTACACCATGACTCCGGACGAAGACTTCATCATCGACCGCCATCCAGATCATGGAAATGTCAGTATCGCTGCCGGATTCAGCGGTCACGGATTCAAATTCGCACCGGTCGTCGGCGAACACCTCGCTGACCTGGCAACGACTGAATCAGCTGAACCGATTCCGATGTTTTCGATCGATCGGTTCGATCTGGCCGGTAGATCTGGCGCTGTTTAGCTCACGGTACGCCTATTGCGCTGGTCCAGCAGAAGTATTTGTGAAAGGACCAAATATGACTGCTGAAGTAAAACCACGATACACCGCCGAAGTTACCATCACCGGGGGACGCGAAGGTCACGCCAAATCCAGCGATGGTGTACTGGATGTGCAGATTCGACCACCCAAGACGAATGGCGTCAGCGATGGAACCAACCCTGAACAGCTCTTTGCTGCGGCTTGGGGAGCTTGCTTCCTGAGCGCGCTGGGTGCCGTCGGACGAGAATCCGGAACGGACGTCAGCGAAGCCAGGCTGAACGTTGATGTCAGCGTCGGCGAGGATGTCACCAACGGTGGTAGCGGTCTCATGGCAAAGATCTCACTGGCGGTGCCAGGCATGGAGAAGCCGGAGATCGAGTCACTATTGGAAAAGGCTCACGCCATGTGCCCTTACAGCAAAGCGACACGGGGCAACATTCCGGTAGAGCTTGTAGCCGAAGCGTAACGATAAACAGTTCCTGCGCCGATCGAATATTCGATCGGCGCATTTTCGTTTTCGGACCGGTCTCCCTCTCCCTCCATCGACGAAATAGCTCGCATACGCAGAGCCTCAAGCTACCTCAAAAATCCAAGGACATTGACGGACCCTGGTTCTGTGTGCAGAATACAGGTAGTTCGTGAAATAACCATTCAGATAGGCGACCCGTGCGGGTGCGCGGTTCGCGCGTTGCAGAAAGGGACACCGTCATGTCGATTAACAGACGTCAGTTCACGAAACGATCCGTGGCCGCCGGAGCCGCACCGCTTGCCGCCAGTGGGCTTTACCTGCCAAGCGCAATGGCGCAGGATTCCACAATTCAACTCGCTTCCAATGCGAGCGATCCGGAACCTCGTGCTCGCACAGAGGCAATGGTCGAGGCATTCCAGGAAGCACAATCTGACTATACGGTCGAAATCAATGTGACCGAGCATGAAGGCTTTAAACAGCAAATCCGCACATTCCTCGCGTCCGATAATCCGCCAGATGTACTCACCTGGTTCGCTGGAAACCGAATGCGGTTCTTTGCCGGCAATGACCTCCTTCTCAACCTGGACGATATGTATGCCTCGGAAGGACTCGAAGACAAGTTCCCGACCGGAATCCTCGAAGTCTCCAAAGGCACCGATGGTCACTACTACTTCATGCCGACCTCGTACTACCACTGGGCGGTGTATTACCGACCCAGCATCTTTGAGGAAGCGGGCGTGGAAGTGCCAGAGACCTGGGAAGATTTCCTGGGTGTGTGCGACGCACTAACAGATATCGGCAAGACTCCTCTCACCATCGGTACACAGGCACCGTGGACGGCAGCTGCCTGGTTTGATTACTTCAACATGCGCACCAATGGTCCGGAATTCCATATCGAGCTGATGGATGGCAAGCAGGCATACAACAGCGAAGACGTGAAGAACGCTTTCGGCTACTGGCGAGAGTTGCTGGATCGCAGCGCGTTCATCCCTCAGCCAGAGGCGTACATGTGGCAGGATGCCCTCACACCAATGGTGCAAGGTGACGCCGCCATGTACCTGATGGGCGGCTTCATTCTCGATTCCTACCCGGATGAAGCAGAAGATGATCTCGATTTCTTCCGCTTCCCGATTATCGATGCCGGTGTATCCGTAGGTGAAGATGCCCCAACAGACGGTTTCTTCGCGTCGGCCAAAACGGATAACGTCGAAGGTGCCAACGCCCTGCTCGGATACCTGAGCTCGGCAGAGTCCCAACAGCACATGTATGAGTTGGGCGCGAGTCCAGGCGTGAACACGGAGGTCGACTCCTCCATCTACGACGAACACACGCAGCAGGCGCTGACCATGTTGGAGGAATCGGATTACATCGCACAGTTCTATGATCGCGATACACACCCCGATATGGCCGAGCGTGGAATGAATGCCTTCATCGAATTCTGGAACAATCCAGATGACCTTGATGGCATCCTCGACCGACTGGACGAGGAGCGACAGCGCGTTTACGCGGACGACGTCTAGCCTTCGCTATCGTGCCCGGGCACATACGTCCGGGCACGATGCTGTCTTCTGGAGACGTGAGATCGTATGATCGCGAATCCTGTTTCATCAAACGCAAAGCTCAGGAGTGGCAGACGCCGCTCCAACTGGTGGGTGCCCTACGCGTTCCTCGTGCTGCCCCTGATCCTGTATTTCACGTGGGTCATTGGCCCCATGTTCTACAGCGTCTACATGAGCTTCACCAATGCCGATGGAATCTCCCAGAGGGATTGGGTAGGCCTTCGGAACTATCGTCGACTATTTGACGATCGCATCTTCTGGATCAGTTTCTGGAACAACGTCCGATGGCTGGTGGCATTTATCACCTTCCCTATCCTCGCTGGCCTCGGCCTGGCGCTGATCCTCAACAACGATCTCCCGGGTACCCGGTTCTTCAAGGCCGGATTCTTCTCACCCATGGTCGTCTCCACGGTGGTCATCGGTATCGTCTGGAGTTGGATGTATCAGCCATACGGCCTGATTAACGAAATGCTTTCTGAGCTTGGCCGCGAGGGAATGCCGATCGGTTTCCTGAGCGATCCGGACCTGGTGACGTGGTCGATCATCGCAGCGGGATTGTGGCGACAGGTGGGCTACGTAATGCTGCTGTACCTGGCGGGACTGAAGAATGTGGATACCACCCTGGTTGAAGCATCCCGCGTGGACGGGGCTACTCCGTTCCAGTCGTTCCGGGATATCGTGCTGCCGTTACTGAAGCCCATTACCGTCATCATCGTGGTGATTTCGACGATTGACGCATTACGCTCATTCGACCTGGTCAACGTGATGACTCGCGGTGGTCCATACAATCAGTCCAATGTGCTCGCCCAAATGATGTATATCGAAGCTTTCAATAACTACGCCATGGGGTATGGCGCGGCTATCGCGACGATTCTGGGGCTTATCAGCCTGGTGCTGATTCTGTTCTACCTGAATCAAACGATGAAGAACGAACTGGATTACTAGGAGCGCGATGATGGCAACAATTCAGGCATCAGACGGGCTCGAGATTCCGGTCCGTAAACGCAATACATGGAAATATGTGCGGATCGCGCTCTTCTACATTGCGCTGGTTCCGCTGCTTCTGGTGTGGTTGACGCCGATTTTCATGACGCTGTTAACCAGTGTGCGATCGCTGGATGACATCACCATAAACGGACCACTCGCCTGGCCACGAACCTTCGAGTGGGGCAACTTCCGGGAAGCCTGGGACACCGGTGGCCTGAGCATCTATATGCGGAACAGCTTCCTGATCACCATACCCGCGATTTTTATATGCCTCGCGTTTGCGAGCATGGCCGCGTTCGCACTGGCCAGGTTCGAGTTCCGCGGCAGCAAGTTTCTCTTCTTCATGTTCGTGGGTGGCAGCCTGCTGCCGTTCCAAATCCTGATGCTGCCGGTGTACCAGCTTTCCAATTTTCTCAATCTTTACGACACTATCTGGGTACTCATCATTTTCCACGGATCGTTCCAGATCGGTTTCTGCACGTTCGTCCTGCGGAACTTTATCCGCACCATTCCGGGTGAGATATTCGACGCTGCCCGAATGGATGGCGCCAACGACTTCATGGTCTATCGTCAGCACGTGCTCCCACTATCCCTGCCGGCGCTGGCCGCATTGGCGACACTGGAGTTCACCTGGATCTTCAACGATTACCTGTGGGCCCTGATTCTGGTGCAGCAGAACAAGCTGAAGCCGGTAACAACCGGATTGGCGAGCCTGCGAGGTGAGTTCATGCAGGCCTACAACATCCAGTTTGCCGGCACGCTCATCGCGGTGATCCCGACTGTGGTGCTCTTTATGTTCCTGCAGCGGTTCTTCATTCAGGGATTGACGATGGGTTCGGGCAAGTAAGCAGTCTG
>CAZYDY010000113.1:0-6249 GCA_964646245.1 uncultured Sphaerobacteraceae bacterium | reverse complement strand
GCGATGTACTCGCCCCGGCCTGGCACGCTAAGCTCTCGTTGGGAGGATGACGTTCCGCACGAGGAGAAGTGGCGACGTCACCAGCTTCTGGAAGAGCAGCAGTTGCGCATTTGCACCGAGATCAACGACAAGCGCCTCGGCGAAACGTACGAAGTTTTGGTTGAGAGTAAGGAAAAAGGTCGTTGGACAGGTCGCACCCGTGGTAACAATCTGGTGCATTTCGATGACGATGGCGTCACCGATGTTCTCGGAAAACTGATTGATGTCAAAATAACCAAACCAAGCCCATGGTACCTGGTGGGCGAAGCCGTATCTGAACCCCGATAATATTTGAGTTCTCCGCCAATGTGGGCGGATTTCGAAAGGAATGACAAGTTTGACCGATTCACGCCAAAAGCCAAAAACAAAGAAGCTACTCAACCAGGAAGCCTTGACGGCCAGCCTCGAGCATCGATGGGACGATGCCCTCGCGCTCAACGATGAGATTCTCGAGCGCTTCCCTCGTGACGCAGAAGCACTCAACCGCAGGGGACGTGCATTCATGGAACTCGGCAAGCTTGCCGACGCCCGCGAAAGCTACTCCGAGGCGCTCAAGGCAGACCCGGCCAACATGATTGCCCGCCGAAACCTGCAGCGCCTTGAGACGCTGTACCAGGCGGACCCGTCGGAAGCCGAAATTCCACCTCGCACCCAGAGCATTCCGAAAGCCAACGTCTTCATTGAGGAAATCGGCAAAACCTGGATTGACGACCTCACCCACCACGCCGAGAACGACGTGTTGGCACAGGTATCCCCTGGTGACACACTGAAGCTCGTGGTCGAAGGCGAGCGCGTGTTCGTCCGCACGATGGAAGACATCCAGCTCGGTCAGATCGATCAGACCATTGGCAGCCGCATGGCGAAGCTGATCGGGATCGGTCACGAGTTCGAAGTCTTTGCTCTTGGCCAGACGATGAATAGCCTGCGCGTGATCATCCGCGAAACCGCACACGCGGAAGAGTCTGAAGGCAAGATGACCTTCCCACGGCAGGACCTCATGAACCAGACACTCATGCGCGAGCGCGAGCAGCTTTCACTTCGCGACGAGAGCGACTTCGACTTCGGTGAAGAAGACGAAGAACTCGAGGACGACGAAGAACTCGATGAGGAAGACGTGGAGGACGTAGAGGAAGACGACGAGGATGATGTCGACGACTACCTCAGCGATGCCGCGATTGATCCGGACGACGAGAAGCCCGCAGAGTAACTCCTGAATCACACACAGCAGAACGCCCGGTGAACCTATGTAAACACCGGGCGTTTTGGCGTTAAATTTCCATCACAAGAGTTGATGACAAGTCACGTATTCCGGGTATACTGCATGCATAACAGAAGGGGTGACTACAGCGCGGTGGTTACGTATCCGGAGGTAAAGTCGTCATGAAAATAAGTGACGCCAAGCGCGACAAAACAGAACGCTTTCAGGCCGCAAAGGGATAACCCCGAGCGGTCTTTTTTATCCCCGAATTGCCCTTCTGGTATTTCATTTCCGTGGTGCGTAAGCGCCCTAGATGTCAGGAGCAACTGTCATGAACTCCAGCATGATCGGGAAAATAGAGAAAGCCCACCGATACGCCAACGAACCTGAGAGGGTGAAGTTCACGACGCTCAACGCCACGATTAGTGGCGACAACGATGATTATCACGTGCAGCTCACAGACAACGGTTGGGAATGCAACTGCCACACCTTCCAGAGCCAGGTATTGGAGACCTGCAGTCATGTCATGGCGATGCAGTTGATGGTTGGTAAAATGCTCGAGGAAAACGTTCGCTACAGTGCACAGAGTGATCCTGTGGCAGATCCACTGTAATCACCTGAATAGACGAAATCCCGGTTCGCTATTGGCGGGCCGGGATTTTCTCATATTTCTCCATGTGGCTGGGCCAGATTTTATAGAGTGCGTCCATGGGAAGCACGAAGATAACTGCCCCGCCGATCTGCACTTCGTGGTAGCCGGCCGCGAACCACTCGGAGAATTCCGCTTCGGTTGCGTCCATTTTCACTTCTACACGGCGCTGGGACGTCTCGCGGATGAGCTCAATGGCCCTTGGCAGGAGCTCTTCATCCGTAGCGATCAGGATTGTCGAGTTCACCATACGCAGGAACCCACCAACACTATTTATTTTGGTAGCGCCCATGCCTGCTGATGTAACTGCTCTTAAAAGCCGGTCACTGTCGTAGGCCTGAACAATAGTAATCAGAAGCTTCATTAACTCTCACATCCCGGACTATCCGGGAACTCTCCCCCGACCTCACTGCGGACTAGTGTACGACGGTTTCAGGAAAACGGAAGAGGCCGCCGGTTCTAGCCGGCGGCCTCTTCCGTTTGATTCGACTCTAGTTGAGACCAGCGTCTGAACGCAGCGTTGCTGCCTTATCTGTGCGCTCCCATGGGAGGTCCAGGTCTGGACGACCAAAGTGCCCATAGGCCGCTGTTTGACGGTAGATTGGGCGGAGAAGGTCCAGATGGTGAATGATGGCGGCCGGTCGGAGATCGAAGTGGCTTCGAACCAACTCCTCGATCAGTTCGTCAGCGACCTTGCCTGTACCGAACGTTTCACACATGAGCGAGGTCGGATGGCTCATGCCGATCGCGTACGAGATCTGCAGCTCAAATCGATCCGCGAGGCCAGCAGCCACGACGTTCTTGGCAACGTAACGAGCCGCATACGCAGCTGAACGGTCGACCTTGGTGGCGTCCTTACCACTGAACGCACCACCACCATGGCGAGCCATACCACCGTATGTGTCAACGATGATCTTGCGACCGGTGAGCCCGGCATCGCTCATTGGTCCGCCGATTACGAAACGGCCGGACGGGTTGATGATGAATCGCGTTTTGTCATCAATCAGTTCTTCCGGCACAACCGGAAGAATGACCTGCTCGCGAACGTCCGCCTCGATTTGCGCGTTGGTAGCGGATTCGCGATGCTGCGTTGACACGACTACCGTATCGACGCGCACCGGCTTGCCCTTGCTGTACTCAACCGTCACCTGGCTCTTGCCATCTGGCTGGAGGTAATCCACCTGTCCAGACTTCCGCACATTGGCCAACTGTCGAGCGACGTTGTGTGCGATGTGAATCGGCAGCGGCATGAGTTCTTCGGTCTCATTGCTGGCATAACCGATCATCATGCCCTGGTCGCCGGCTCCGGTGTTATCGAACGGATCCTTCGATGCGCCTGTGCGTCCCTCGAGGGCCACATCCACACCGCCGGCGATATCCGGGCTCTGCTCCTTGATGGCTACGATTACGCCAGCCTGGCTGGAGTCGAAGCCGGATTCACCGTTGTTATAGCCGATGTCATGCATCACCTCGCGCACCGTTGATTGCACATCAACGTACGCCTCGGTGGTTACCTCACCGAACACCAGCACAAGGCCGGTAGTCGTACTGGTTTCGCAGGCGACACGCGCATTTGGATCCTGCTCCAGCATCGCATCCAGGATTGCATCCGAGATCTGGTCACAGACCTTATCCGGATGGCCCTCGGTGACTGATTCGGAGGTGAACAGCAGCTTCTGTGCGGAATCGAATGTAATGGCCATTGCCAAGGTTCCTTTCGGGGTACCCACCGTGGGGGCCGAGGTGCAGGTAAATCTTTTAGTCTTCGGTTTCCCAGGAGTTCATGTACTTCTCCTGCTGGGCTGTGAGCACGTCGATCTCGATGCCCATTGCTGCCAGCTTGAGTGCAGCGATCTCCTTATCGATCTCTTCAGGCATCTTGTAAACCTTGTTCTCAAGGTTCTTGTGCTCCTTCACAATGTAGGCAGCACCGAGTGCCTGGTTGGCGAAGCTCATATCCATCACGCTGGCCGGGTGGCCTTCAGCGGCTGCAAGGTTGATGAGTCGACCCTCGCCGAGCACGATAACGGAACGATCACCGATGAGGAACTCCTCAACGAATGGTCGGAGCTGCTTGCGGCCTTCGCCAGCCATTTCGGCCAACGCCTTCAGGTTGAGCTCGCTGTTGAAGTGACCTGCGTTGGCGATCATCGCGCCATCCTTCATCACTTCGAAGTGGTGCCTGTCAACCACATTCACGTTGCCAGTGGCACTGACAATGATGTCTGCATGCGGTGCGGCCTCTTCCATGGTCATTACCTGGAAGCCATCCATGGCTGCCTCGAGCGCGCGGATCGGATCAACCTCGGTCACAATGACCTTGCTGCCCATACCGGCAGCGCGCATGGCAATACCCTTACCGCACCATCCGTAACCGCCCACGACCATGGTCTTGCCTGCGAGCAGGATGTTGGTGGCGCGCAGGATTCCGTCCAGGGTGCTCTGACCGGTGCCATAGCGGTTATCAAAGAAGTGCTTGGTGTCGGCATCGTTCACCGCAACAATCGGGAACCTGAGAACGCCGTCCTTCTCCATCGCCTTCTCGCGGACAACGCCGGTGGTGGTCTCTTCCGTACCACCGAGGATCTTCTCGGCGAGTTCCGGGTAATCCTTGTGGATGATGGTCACCACGTCGGCGCCGTCGTCAATCACGACGTCCGGGTTGTGCTGAATAGCGGTGTGAATGTGCTTCATGTATGTGACATCGTCTTCGCCCTTGATGGCGTAAACGCGCACACCCTCTTCAACGAGTGCAGCGGCAACGTCGTCCTGTGTGCTCAGCGGGTTGCTGGCGCAAAGAACGGTGTCTGCTCCACCAGCGACCATGGCGAGCACGAGGTTCGCAGTCTCGGTCGTGACGTGTGCACAGGCAGTGATCTTGATGCCTTCGAAGGGGCGCTCCGTCTTGAAGCGATCGCGGATCTCCGTAAGCACGGGCATCTCGCGGGCAGCCCATTCAATGCGGCGCTTGCCGGCTGCGGCAAGGCTTGGGTCCTTGATATCGAAATCGCGGGTGTTGGTATCAGTCATTTATCTTCTCCCTATATTTAAAAACTACGTAACTCCAACCCTACTTCAGGGCGTGGAGTGCATCTGCCGAAACTGCTCCGGCGAAATCCGGAAACGCTTCGTCGAATCGCTCAACGAAAGATTCCGGGGTGAATGTATGTTCCTGCGGGCCATGGAACTCGATGGCGTGAGTACTTGTGAGGGCAGCCATACGGCCAGCCACCGGCAGGTCTGCACCGATCAGAAGACCAGCCACCAAACCGGCACGATATGCATCGCCACCACCGGTAGGATCACCGAAGGTGCGTGGCTCTGCGATCGGAATGATATGGCGTTCGCCACCAGCGCGAATCTCACTGCCACGATTACCAAGTGTGATGACGGAGAGCGGCTTGGAAGCGGCGATCTCGTCCTCGCTGGCATCGACCTTTTTGGCCATCATGCCCCACTCGTAATCGTTGCCGATCACAATGTCGGCAAGGTGAATCCCGCGAGCAATCTGCTCACCATCCAGAATTACGATCTGGAAGGCAGGGTCGTAAATCAGCTTCGTCCCGGCCGTGGCCATCTGCTCGGTGTGCTGCACCATTGCCCCGGGATCACCTGCGCTGATGATGCCGTAGCTGGCAGTAGATGAGACCTCGGTCACGTCGATTTTTTGTGCGTCTGCACCGGAACCTGGATAAAAGGAGGCGATCTGGTTACCGACGTTGTCGGCGTTCATGAACGCTGTCGCGGTGAAATCCTCATCGTCCACGATCACGTGGGTGAGGTCCACTCCCATTTTCTCAAGCTTGCTGCGATACGGGCCAAAATCCTGGCCGGCGGTTCCGACCAAAGACGTCGGTACGCCCAACATCGCCATGTTGTAGACCATATTTCCCGCAACGCCGCCATGCTGCCGCTTGAACGAATCGAGCAGGAAGCTGACAGAAAGCGTATGCACCTTTTCTGGATGGATATGGTCGGCGAACGAACCGTTGAAATGCATGATGTAGTCGTAAGCGATTGAAGCGCTGACTACGACTCTAGAGGATCGAGTCACTCAGTTGTTACTCCTGTCCGTGACAATTGGAGCTGGCTCAGCGAGAGGATTGGATCCTTCCCGGCGAGCGCGTGCCCGAGCGGGCACACCCAATGCAGACAGGACAATCCCTATCTGCGAACCTATCGAGAATACCACATGGCAGGTGAATTACACCTCGAGCAAAACGGAATCAATGGCGGCTTCTATCATCTTTTGCTCGACATCACTGGTGATCATGACTCCACCCGTTGCCTGCGGTAGAACCCAATTTTGCTTTCCGGCAGACTTCTTTTTGTCGGACCGCATTTTGTCCAGAATCTCCGCCCG
>CAZYDY010000112.1:0-6273 GCA_964646245.1 uncultured Sphaerobacteraceae bacterium | reverse complement strand
CGGTTCATGGTGGTGTCCTCATTAATGATGGTCACACTGGCTACATCGTTCGGTCCGAATCGGATATCCGTAGGGATAGCGATTGCCGAATCCACTGTCGGGATATTCAGCTCGGCAGCACGGCCTTCCGGGATAACGAAGACGAGGCCTTGCGGTTCGTTCTCCGGCCAGAATGCCGCGACACCGCCGAGCGCCCCGACGATCATCATTGCTGCCAGGCTGAGCGCCAACATCAGCAATCGTGATCGCTGTGGGCGAACGTGACCTGGCTTTGTTTCGATTGTGGCGGGAGCCTCTGTGCTCATTGCCTCATATCCTGTCGACTACTGGCTCGGCGTCGCATCCGGAGTCGCCATTGGTGTGGCCACCCCGTCCAACTTGGGAGCCTGGCGGGCCCAAACGTTACGTACTTCAATATCACCGATCTCTACCGGGTCACCAAACTCGCCTTCCTCAGGCTCAAGCGCGTGAATCGGCACGGTGATTTCTATTTCGCCGGCGTTCTCGAAGTGAAGCGTGGCGGTGAAGTCCTCACCGTCCAGCAGGCTCTTAGTAATACCGATCATCATGACGTGGTGTCCGCCCGGCTCAAAGACAATAGTCTCACCGGCAGGAACTTCCAGTCCGTCATGCAACGGCACCATTTGCATCACGCCGTCATCCATCTCCACATCATGAACTTCAACGATATCTGCCATGTCAGTTTCGACTGACAGCAGCACATCGGCTTCATCTCCGTTATTGGTGATGGTGACGTAGAACGCGCCCATGGAGAGATTGCTGTCATGACCGTGATCGCCGTGATCTGAGTGATCCGTTTCGTGGCCCGCTTCCGGGGTTCCTTGGTCATGATCGTCCTGGGCAACGGCCACACCGAACGACGATGCCAAGAGCGCGAAGATTGCTATGAGGGTGTATCGAAGCTTCATGAGACTGTACTCCTCTGTTCTGGACTAATCTTCATTCTGCAGATGCCGAATATCTTCAGCGATGTCATCCGGATTGAAGTTGAGTGGATACGTCAACTGAATGTCTCCACTTGGGCCAATCACCAGCGAATAGACGTCGTGATCAACCAGGTAGCCGGATTGGGAATCGCCATCGCGGATGTTGACTGTTACGCCCCAATCGCGGGCGAACTGCTGGGTATCCTCCGGGGACATTGAAACACCCCAGAACTCCGGATCCCAGAATCCGAGCCATTCGTTCAATCGCTCCGGTGTATCTCGCTCCGGGTCAACCGTGATCATCACGAACTCGACGTCTTCGGCATCTTCACCGAGTGATGCCTTCACCTCGCGCCATTCGGCAACGGTGGCCGGGCAGTAATCCGGGCAATACGTGTATCCGAAATAGACGAAGACGGTCTTGCCTTCAAACTGCTTGAAGCTGAAGTCGTCGCCATTCTGATCCACGGCATTGATGGTTTCGTGGGCTTCTCGCGGCGGCTCATAGAATCCGCCGTGGTATTCATATGAGTCTTCTTCCCAAAAGCGTAACCAGTCTGGGGCGGCGTTGCTCTGGGCAGCCGCAAAGAATCCGCCACCTGCAATGAGGACGACAGCAGCTACAGCGATCAGGACACGGAGATAACGGGGCATGCAGGCTCCTTTGCCAACAGGCAGTACAAATCTACTTACCAAATGATAGTCTAGCGAACCCTTCCGCCCCATGCCCCATGGGGTATGCGAAAGCGAAGAGTTCACCAATTACTTACGCCACATGTCCGCAACAGGATGCATTGCAATGACTTTCACCGACACCAACGCCATACTATGAGGAATAACCCCGACAAGACCCCGTTGATGTCGATCAAGTCACCGCCGCCAGGACAGTATCAGATGAAACGCATTCTCATTGTATGGGGTGGTATGGAGTTCCATGAGCCCCGCCAAACAAGTGAACGATTTGCCAAAGCCCTAAGCGCACGAGGGTACGAAGTCCACGTCACCGATCAGCTCTCAAAGCTGGACGATGCCGAAGGACTCGCAGCTTTTGATCTCATCGTTATAAACATGACGATGGGTGAGATCGCCGATCAACAGGAGGCGAACCTGTTAGCCGCTATTCGTGCTGGCACCGGACTCGCCGGCTGGCACGGCGGGTTAGCCGATACTTTCCGTAACCGTCCCAACTATCAGTATGCAGTCGGCGGGCAGTGGGTGGCTCATCCCGGAGATATCCTCGATTACCAGGTGCACATTACCCAGGATCATGAGATTACTGAGGGCATTGCCGATTTCATGATGCGCAGCGAGCAATACTACATGCACGTGGATCCGGCCGTGAATGTGCTGGCAACCACCACTTTTGGTGGTGAGCATGATTCATGGATTGACGGTGTAGTGATGCCAGTGGCCTGGACCAAGATGTATGGCAATGGCCGAGTGTTTTACTGCTCACTCGGCCATGTTGATGCGGATTTCAATGTCCCAGAAGCAACGCGACTGGTGGAACAAGGATTGATTTGGGCTATGAGACGATAACGTCGACCCAATCAGACAACGCTACTCGCCGCCGGTATCCGGGATATAACTCAGATGCGCGATGGTAAGCAGGAACGCTCCATCCTGATTGCACTCGACTTCGTGCATGATTCCGGGTGCCACGATCGCGACATCGCCCTGGTTCATCACTCGGGCTTCACCTTCAATATCAAGAGTGAACTGGCCGTGCACGACATGGATCGTGATCGGGCCAGGCGAGTTGTGCTCCTTGAGCTTGCTGCCGGTTACCGCCGTAATCAACACCACACGCAGTGTGTCCGATTTCACCAGCAGTTCGGCGCGGCGCTTGGCCTCGCTGGCAGGATCGGGAGGAAATTCACTGATTACTTTGTCCAGGTTGAAGATCTCGTACGTCCGATTTTCATCTGCCATCGTTCTATCTCCCGTTAATCGCGCTTGGCGTCTCGCCACTGCACCAGTTCTTTCAGCGGACCTAGATCATAATCCGGGCCACTGATTCCCATTGCGAGGAAAGTGACGCCGTTGGCGACGTATTCGTCTGCTTTTTCCAGTGTCTCACGATTGATGCCACTGGAGCGCTCGATCTCCTTCGGATCGCGCCCTATAGCGGCGCAGTGTTCGTCCAGAATCGCTCCCTTGGCGGCCATATCTTCCGGTGTACCGAAGGCGTGCCAGATATTGGCATGCTCGGCGGTGAGGCGAAGCGTAACTTTCGGACCAGACCCTCCGATAAGCAATGGCATGTGCCCGTTCACTGGCCCGGGGTTGAGCTTGCCAAGCCGCTCCTTGATCTTGGGAAGGTCACGCTTGAGTGCCTGCAGGCGCTTCGGTGCAGTTTCGAAATCGTATTCGTAGTTGAAGTAATCACGCTCGAACCAACCCGCGCCGATACCAAGAATGAAACGTCCACCAGAAATATGATCGATAGTGCGAGCCATATCGGCCAGCAGATGTGGATTTCGATAGGAATTGCAGGTGACCAGCGAGCCGATTTGCGCGTTGCTGGTGACTTCTGCCATTGCACCGAGTTGGGTATAGGCCTCGAAGTGCGAGCCGTTTGCATCGCCTGCGAGCGGATAGAAGTGATCCCAGTTGAAGATCACATCCACACCAAGCTCATCTGCGGCGATCCATGCCTTGCGCATATCGTCGTAACTTCGCGCATGTTGCTGTTGAATCTGGGCACCAATGCGAATGGGATGCGTTGTCATGCGGTCCTCTCAATTTGGGCACGCCTGGATCCCAGACGTGCCGTACCTGTTATTCGTTGTCGGAGTTTTTGCTGCCCGGACGATAGGCTGCACGCCACGGTGAGCCTTCGCGTCTTGGGGGAGAACCTGGCTTCCATGGATTCGTTGGCCATGTGGATTCCGCCGCCCGACTGGTATCGTCGCCGTTCTTCTCGGCGTCCACCAGCATACGCGGGGCTTCCTCGAACTCGACCTCATCCTCCGGGGCGTCGTTCTCCGGCACATTCTCGTCGGGGCCGTAGGAAACATCGCTCTCGACCTGTGTACCAAAATCGGATCCACCAGATCGCTCAGTCGAGTCGTATTCCCTGTCCCGGGCGCGGTTCAGCATCCAGCGCCAGCCAGAGCCCTGCACAGGTTCGATCTGGAGCCGGGAGCGCCTCTGGTTCATGTATTCGGTGAGGATCACCTGGAGTCCAGCGGCAATTGGAATAGCAAGGATTGCGCCGACGACGCCCATTAACTGGGTACCGGCAATGATGGCGACGAACACGGTGAGTGGCGTGAGGCCAACGGCGCCTCGCATGACGCGCGGTACGAGAATCCAGTTCTCGAGGCTCTGCATGACGAGGAAGAAGATCGCGACCAGGAGCGCCATCTCGGGGCCCATGGTGAGCGCCACGATAACTGCGGGAATGGCTCCAAGCCACGGACCGAGAATCGGGATGATCTCGGTAATACCAGCCCAGAGACCAAGCAGCGGCCAGAACTCCAGCCCAACAATGCCGTAAAAGGTCGTAGCCGTAACACCGATAATGAGACAGAGCACGAGCTGACCACGCAGCCAGCCACCGACCTTGCTTTCCACACTGGTCCACAATGCGGAAATACGCGCCTGGTTATCTGGTGACACCTGATCGATCACCATTCGGCGAACGAGCTTTTTCTCCAACAGGTAGTAGAACGTGATCACCAGGGTGGTGATAAGCGAGGCGAATGCGCCGATTACCGAACCGACGATCGGGAGGGCTGCGGCAGCGGTATCCCCCGTCACGTTGACGTTGGAAGCTTCATCTGGCGATTCAATGAAGTCGATTCCGGAGTCGAGTAAATCCACACCAGTACCGCGCAGAAGCGGGTTGGAACTGGTCGACCAGTCGTCACGCAGCTCGTGCATCTGGGCGGGGAAGGTTTCCCGGAACTCCGATGCCTGGTCTTGCACGACTGGCAGGATGATGAAAACCAACGCAACGATCGCCGCGAGGATTCCGATATAGCAAATGGCTATGGCCGCACCGCGCGGAAACATCCGCTTTTCGAGTTGTTGCACAGGGCCTTCAAGCAAGGTGCCCAGAAGGAGTGCCATCAACACGCTGACAAGCAGCCCACTAAGGCTGGTGAGCAGCGTAAATACAATGAGAACCAGGAACAGGTTCAACGGTGTTAGCAGGTTGGGACCGTCGGAATCCCTGTTGTCGTTGGTTCCTGCAGTACGATTTGAAGATGTGGCCATAGTGATCCTGTACCGGGAGCGGCAAAGATTCGCCGAAGCTTATTTGAGGTTGAGAGGCTTCCAGTACTGGGGATCCAAGGGATCGACCGGCTCCCTGGTCCTATCCATAATTTGATCCAATTCCACGTTTTTCCAGGCAGTCGCGAACTGGTAGTACTCGGTGTCATCAATCACCATCCGGCGGCTTTTGCCGAACGGCTTGTGGACAGCGAATATGTCGCGCGGAGGTGCGCCAACGATCTCAGCCTGGAACCAACCGTGCTCTTCACATCGGCCGATATGCATTTCCCACCTGAGGCCACCGGTAATGGAGCCAAGCGTGCGGATACCGGTCTCTACCAGATCACCGCCGCAAACCGGGCACATCAGAGGGGTTTCAACGTTAAACTGGTCACGCAAATTGTCGCTCATGAGCAATTAATTCCTCACCACCACACTGCCGGGCGTTTGCCCGACCTAATCATGCGAGTATTCTACCATTCACTCAGCATGGCTCCGCGCATATAGCGCCACGCGGCAAGCTACTTGCTAAGACACATCAACGCGAAAATGCGTAGAATCATTATATTGAAAGGATGTGATCGTATGGATACTTCTGGACTTATCGATTCCCTTGTGGGTACCTACCGCGAACTCAATATGAAATACCGCACCCTGGAAGAGAATTCCGAAATGAAAGCCATCGTTGCGCGAATGCGTGACGATGAAATTGCTTTTAGCCAGGCGTTGAAAGATCGGATCACCGGAGTTGGTACTGCTGGTGATGAAGAGAAGGAAGTGGTCGACGGCTCTGAGCGAACGCTTGCGCAAGTAATTTCGCAGTTCGGCTCTGTGCGGGCGACAACCCTCAACCTGCTCAAAGGGATTCCCAACAGTTCCGATTGGGACCACCCGGATGATGACGGCAAGACCGTTCGCCAGCACATTGAAGATTTGGTGAAGAGCGACGCTACCCAGCTTGAACGACTCAGCAAAATCGCCGGAGTCTAATGGCCAGCCAGCCAATGCCTACTACTGCAATACTGCTTGCCACGATCGGTGATTTCCGGTGGGTACGCGCTCACGTCAGCTTCTTTGCGGTGGGCGCGGTGCTACTTACCGG